>NZ_CP018867.1:1800000-2100000 GCF_002849895.1 Companilactobacillus alimentarius DSM 20249
CCAAAATATATTCTTGCTCTTTCAATTGGAAGGTTTGCGCCCGCACCAGCCGGGCCATGGTGACCCAACCAGTAATGGCAATCGCAATAACGATTGATGTCAAACCAGGTTTTAGAATGATCATCATTAAGATAACAACGATTAAGTTAGGGATAGATGAAACAATTTCAACGATACGTTGCATGAATGTATCAGTTCTGCCACCTTTCCAACCAGAAACGATACCATAAGGTACCCCGATTAGAAGATCAACTAGTGTAGCTAAAACAGCAACGACTAATGAAAGTCTAGTACCATAGATGATTCTTGACAACAAGTCACGTCCAAGGTAATCAGTACCTAAGATGTAAAAGTCATTTTTAGAAGCACCTGCTTGTTTATAAGCATCGACCATATGTCCACCCATGTTTTGGTAACCATTCATACCAGGGATATTGAGATTACCTAATTTAGGAGGCAAGTTGGAAAGTGTAACTTGTTGAGCGTTAGGATCGTGTGGAGCAATGATTGGGGCAAAGATAGAGATAACGACGATGATTGATAGAAGTGACAAACAAACGACAGCCACTTTATTTTTGAACAAACGACGACGAACATCCTGCATGTAGGTAAGTGAAGGTGTGCCGATCTTTTCTTGTTCTTTATTATTTTCGTCGTGAATTAATTTAAATTTTTCCTTAGGAATTTGAGGAATCTGTTCCATTATTCTTTACCTCCATTTCCTAGTCTAATTCTTGGATCGATTAGTCCGTAAAGGATATCGACGATCAAGTAAACTATGATTAATAAGAATGAATAGAAGATTGTAAGTCCCATGATAGTTGGGTAGTCATTAGTAGTAATTGATTTAACGAATTGTTCACCGATACCAGGAATTGAGAAGATATTCTCAACAACCATAGAACCAGTCATAACTGAAACAGCCATAGGTCCGATGATAGTAATAACAGGGATCAAGGAGTTACGCAAGGCATGCTTGGCAACGACACCCCAGTTAGTATTACCTTTTGACTTAGCAAGTTCGATATAGTCACTACTCAAAACATCAACCATTTCAGTTCTCATGAATCTGGCAACAGTACCTAGCGGCAAGGCTGCTAGAGCAAATGTTGGAAGCACACTTGATTGGAAGTTGTCCCAAAGAGCAACTGGGTAAATCTTCCATTTGTAGGCTAGATAGAACTGTAGAAGAACAGCTAGAACGAAAGATGGAATTGATAGACCAAGAATAGAGATAAATGTTGCAAGTGTATCAACCCATGTGTTTCTACGAATAGCAGCCAAAGCACCAAGGAGGATTCCTCCAATAGTACCGACGACCATTGCTTGAGCACCAATTTGCATTGATGGAGCAATTCTTTGGCCGATTAAGGCAGTAACAGGTTCGTTGTTAAATTGGAAAGAAGTACCAAGGTTTCCTTGGAGCAATCCTCCGATATAACGAATGTATTGAACGAATACCGATTGATCCAGTCCATATTGAGCTTTAACGATCTTCAATTGATCTGCTGACATCCGGTTCTGATTAGAGAATGGAGTACCAGGCAACATTTTCATCATGAAGAATGTTATCGTCGCAATAATGAAAAGGGTCAAGAATAAATAAAGAATTCTTTTGAGAATATATTTAGTCATTATTTAATCTCCCTCAACATAATTATTTTTTGTAAGCTGTAACTAGATTATAACTACCATTTGGTGTGATGCGGTAACCCTTAACGTTACTTCTAGTTAAGTTAGCTTGATATGATTGATACAAAGGAATAGCTCCTTGATCATCAGTCAAAATCTTAGTTGCTTGTAATAGGTCTTGCCATCTGGCATCTTCATTTGTGGTATCAGTTGTCTTAGATTTATTAATCAAAGCGTCATATTGAGCGTTTGAATATTTACCATTATTTTGAACGTTGCCAGTTGTGAAGATATCTAAGAAGGTAACAGGATCTGGGAAATCGGCATTCCAACCAGTAACAACAATATCGAAGTTACCAGATGAAGATTTATCTAGACGTGACTTAAATGGAACGTTTGATAAAGTGATCTTGATACCAGGCAAATTCTTTTCCATTTGTCCTTGAAGGTATTCATTTTGTTTCTTTGAATTATCAGTATCATCACCAAGAAGTGTAAAGCTTAGATTCTTTTGACCAGTTTCTTTGATACCCTCTTTCCAAAGCTTCTTAGCTTCTTTAGGATTGTATTCAGTGTACTTGTCTGAAGATTTAAGCATCTTTTCTTTGGTAAAGTCGACCTTAGTTGAAGGATTATATGACATTCCTACTGGAACAATCGTATGCTCGATACCACCAGTTTTACCAAGAACATTATTAGTCAATTGTTCACGGTTGATCGACATTGAGATAGCTCTTCTGATCTTTTCATTTCTAAAGAACTTGTATTTCTTTTGGTTAAGTTCTAGATAGAAGTTACCAGTTTGTTTATCCATTGAGAAAGTCTTGTAGGTGGATACTTGACGAGCTGTATCTCCACCAAGTTTTTCATAACGGTTGATTCTGTTAGCATCGTAAAGGTTTAAGCCGGTATTGGCATCCTTAACAACGTAATATTTTAATTTCTTTAATTTTACGGCTTTGGCATTCCAATAGTTATTATTTTTAACCTCAGTCCAACTGTTCTTAGAAACATTCCAGTTAGTAAGTTTGAAAGGTCCATTGAAGACCATACCTTTACTATTCAAACCATATTGTTTGCCAGCTTTTTCAACTGAAGGTTTGTATTGAGGATAGAAAGTTGAACTAGCCATTAAGGTATTGAAATAAGGAATTGCGTTTTCCAAAGTTACTTGAAACTTGTACTTACCAAGGGCTTTAATACCTAAAGTATTTACAGGCTTTTTACCAGCGTTGATTTTGTCGGCATTCTTGATACCAGTATAAATGTAGGCGTATTGAGAAGCTGTCTTAGGATCAACGGTTCTTCTCCAAGCGTAGACGAAATCATTAGCAGTTACAGGCTTACCATTTGACCATTCAGTATGTCTTAGATCAAAAGTATAAGTTTTACCGTTGTTAGTTGGCTTAACAACTTTTTTAGCGATAGCTGGTTTGAGGTCTTTACCATCATATCTGTATAGACCCTCCATCGTGTTTGTTAAATGTTGAGCACCAATGACATCAGTGTTCATAGATGAATCCATAGTTGCAATAACGTCGCCGGAGTTAATTGCAAGTGTATCTTTACTGTCTTTTTCAGTAGCAGAACCACAGCCACTTAAAACTAAAGCGATTAGAAATATCGGTAACAATGCAAGTAAATACTTCTTAGATTTCATTGTTTAACCTCCCTAAAATAATTTTTCTTAGAATGCCCTAATGAACATTAAAACGGATTGCCCTTAATTAGAAAAATTCTAATGTTGATAAAATAATAATACATTCTGTACGAAAATGCAAAAAAAAATAGAGCCATCTTTTAAAAAGATGACTCTGTTTCGATATATTTATTAAATTTTTCTAATTCTTTGGGGCTAAGATTGGCGGTAATTAAAGAACCGTCGTTGGTAAATTCTTTTTTGACGATTTGAGAATTTCTTAAAATTTCTTCAGTAATTTTTTGATCGCTGTAAGGAATTAGAAGTTCGGTTTGTTTATAATCGGCAAAAATCTTTTGTTTGATCAACTGGACTAAGAGGGCAATTGACTTCTTATCGAGAGCTGAGTAATAAATATTGTCGCCTTCGATGGTTGGAAATTGTTGACCCTTTTTGAGATCAGCTTTGTTGAAAGCATAAATCATTGGTTTATCAACGACACCAATTTCTTTTAGAGTTTGTTCAGTAACTTCCAACATATTTTGCCAATGCTCGTCACTGACATCAATTACTTGAATCAAAATATCAGCGTCTTGAGCTTCTTTCAAGGTTGTCTTGAAGGACTCAACTAGATTATGGGGCAATTTGCTAACGAATCCAACTGTATCGGAGAGAAGAAAGCTTGAATTATCTTCTAAGTCAATTCTTCGAACACTGGTATCTAGTGTGGCGAAGAGCATATTTTTTTCAAAGACTTTCCGATCTTCTGAGTCTTCCTTATTAAAATTCAATAAGCCGTTCATAGTTGTCGATTTACCAGCGTTGGTATAACCAACTAAAGAGACTAGAGGTAAAGTCGTGTTAGTTCGACGACGACTTTGAACATCAACGGTTTTGTCGACGGTTTTTAGTTCGTTTCTAAGGGCTGTGATCCGTTTGCGGATAACTCGACGATCCAGTTCCAACTTCGATTCACCAGCACCACGGTTGGCTAAACCACCGGAAGCAGACTGTTGATCCAATGGATTACCAGAGGGATGAATCCTTGGTAATTGATATTGAAGTTTAGCAATTTCAACTTGGAGTTTAGCTTGTTTCGTTTGAGCTCGATTGGAAAAAACTTGGAGGATCAGTTCTGTTCGATCCATGAAACTCAATTTAGTTTCTTTTTCCAAGTTTCTGATTTGGGAAGGTGTCAATTCGTCATTTAAAACGATAATGTTAACATCGTCAGCATTGGCGATCTCTTTGATCTCAGTAACCTTACCAGAACCAAAGTAAGTGGCTCCACTGACAGTGTCCGATTTTTGTGTAATCGTATCAGCAACTTCCATATTGTTGGCCTCGACTAATGAGGCGAGTTCTTGCATCGTGTATTCGAAATCAGGTTGTAAGTGGCTAACCCCGGCAACGATGACGCGTGTTTTTTCAAATGTTAATTTAGATTCAGTCATAAATCCTCCTGGTGGCACTATTTACCCCAGGGATAATAATGCCTTTTTATTATTTGTGTGAAATGATATTTGTTTTTAAGCGCATGATAGTAATACCATCCTTTCGCTAAGCTGTTTAAATAATAACATGGAAGTTCATTTCACGCTATATAATAGGTAGAAGACGAGTACTTAATCAATATTTGAATTAGAAATGATTGTAAAATAGGATAATTATTTTTATGTGGTTGAATAAAACAATAAAATGGTTCAAAAAGTTTAGGTAAAGTGAATGCTGATTTCATAATTTGTTAAAATAATGAAAAAATTTGTAATAATACTTGCCCTAAAGTGGACTTTAAGCATTACTATAAAAAACAAATTAAAGTAACTTATTAATTTTAGAGGAGGGACAAAGTATGTTAAAAAAACATCCATTATCGTTGTATCTAGTTTGGATAGCTATCTTAGTTCTATTGCCATTACCACTGATAATAATTTTGAATTCAGCTTTGGTTGATTCACCAAGTCGTTTAGCAATCTATGATGCAGGTGTGATTGCCTACACTTGGTGGTTGGGAATCGTTTTTTTATCAACGCGTCCCAGATGGCTTGATCGCTTAATCGGTTTACCAGCAATGTATTTTATCCACGGGATGGTCGGGGTCTTGGCTTTAGTGGTGGCTACGATACATGTTCAGTTATCTTTTTCGATGCATGCGATAATTCGAAATACTGGTCACATTGCTTGGTATTTGGCGATATTTGGAGTGTTATATGCTTCTTTTTTTCTATCAGGTTGGTTGGTGGATCGATTTCCAATAGCTCAGAAATTGAAGAATAAATTACAGTTCTTCTTTAAATATCAACTTTCTATTTGGATCCATCGTCTAAATTTTGTAATGATTGGGTTGATTTGGCTACATGTTCAAGTCATTCCCCGAATTAGTAGTATTACGGCGTTTGTTGTTGTTTTTGATATTTATACAGTGGTCAGTTTAGGAACGTATGCTTGGTATAAATTTGTTTCGCCTAGTTCTGAGAAAAGAAGTGGACAGGTTTTATGCAATAGCCAGGTGAGCGATCATGTTCGTCAGTTACATATTCAATTAGGTCCTGATTCTGCGAAAGTTTTACCGGGAGATTTTTACTTTTTGAGTTTTCCTAAAGTAGCAGGTGTCTCCAAAGAATCACATCCATTTTCTGTAACGGATATTCAAAAAAGTAAGTCTAAAAGAGAGATCACTTTCACAATTCAAACGAGTGGTGACTTTACGAAATCGTTAAGTAGGGTCAGTGAGGGAGACAGGGTTAATTTAGAAGGTCCCTTTGGTAGGTTCGATAAAATTATTAGTGGAGATTCAGATAAGACCCCTCTAGTCTTAATCGGAATGGGGACTGGATTAGCACCCTTAGTAGATATTACCAGAGCTTATTCTAAAATTCGTGCAACCCATTTAATGTGGAGTTTGCACGAAGAAGAGACGGATATATTTGATGAACAGCTAGCTTCATTGAATATTCAGGCGTCAAAGTTAAAATTTGAAAAGCACTTACATCGGTTTAAATTAGATGATTATCAAAATTTATTAACACAAACTGAGATCAAAAGAGGCCGGTTCATAATTGTAGGACCAGCTAGAGGAGTTTTAGAAACTGAAAAAATATTGCATAGTCTGGGTGTTAGTCGCAGTCATTTGACAGATGAACGTTTGACAATGTAAATGAGAAGAGGGTTTTAATATGCGCAAGAGAATAATTGCTTTTATCAGTGCCATCGTAGTAATTTTAGTCGCAGTCGTCGGTTATAACTTATACAATAATCGCCAAACGAGAAGTAATTCTTCAACAGTTGGCAGACAGTCAAGTCAGCAGGTTACAAGAAGCAAGACCACGAAAAGCAATGGTAATGGGAAGACTTTGGTAGTCTATTTCTCTAGAAAAGAGGGAGTTTCTGGAGGTCCACTGAAAGTTGGAAACACAAAGGTTATTGCTGATTATATTCAACAACACACTGGTGCAGATGAATACGAAATAAAAGCAGCTAAATCTTATCCAAAGGGTTATCAGGCCACAGCTGACCAAGCTCAAAAAGAACAAGAAAATAATGCTCGACCAAAAATAAAGGGATCATTGCCAGATGTTAGTAAGTACGACACGGTCTTTGTAGGAGCTCCTGTTTGGTGGGGCGAATATCCAATGATCGTGCGGACATTTCTTGACGCTACGGATTTGAATGGCAAAACAGTTATTCCTTTTACCACTCACATGGGTTCTGGTTTAGGGAATACACAGGAACAACTAGAAAAACAGTATCCTAAGGCCAAGGTTCGTAAGGGTCTAGGGGTTGAAGGTACTGAAGCTAAAAATTCGAAAGGCACAGTCGATAAGTGGCTCAATAAATTAGGCTATTAATTTTATCAAAAAAGCCGATATGGTAGTGAGACAGAAGATATTCTGTTCAAAACTAAACCATATCGGTTTTTTATGTATATAGAATTATAAATGTAAATCTGATTTTTTCTTGGCTTTTGGTTTATGGAATAGGCTTAGAAGAAAGAAAACAATCGCTGAAATAATAAAAATGGCGTCTATTAAGGCCCAAGTTGATTTGATTGAGTGATCGATAAAAATGAATCCTACGACTAAAAGGATTACCCCATACCAAAAATTCATAGTTTTATAAAATTGTTTGTTCATTAATTATCTCCAGATGTCTAAATAAGTTATACTAGAGATTATACACCATCAGATTAAGGTAAATTTTGTATCTATTTCGTTAAATAAGTTATATAAATTGGTAGGTGAAAAGAACAAATGGAACATTCTAAACAGAAATTGTTAATTTCCTTACTGGTTGAGTTCAGTAACTCGTTTTCTAAGCAGATCAATGAATCTGCTATCAATCAGGAAATGGAACATTATATTAAGAGAACCGTCCAGGATTTTGTTGAAAGACAGTATCGAGGATCAGTTTTTAATAAAGAATTTAAGAAAATGGTCGATAAAGTTAATCATGCCAAAGATAATGAGAATCTAGTTCTTAATTATCGTTCAGATAAGTTGTGGACGGAGATTTCTGAGTTATCAAAGAAAACAACAAGCTTTGCTAATGCTTATTCGATTATTGATCTTTTAGGCAAAAACAAAGATGCTTTCTTTTAGGTAGTAAAGTACAACGTGATGAGCGTTTCAATTTCAAATCAAAAAGGCATCCGGTAATTGTAGGATGTCTTTTTTGGAGCATAGCGTTATAACGCCTAATAACTAAGCTTAGGACTGTGGCTATTGGACCTGTTATAAATCTTAACATTAGAATCGAGGCTGTCGAAGAGCTTATCTAACTTTTCGAGAGTCTCTTTTTTGTTATAAATTAAATCTCTAGAAAAATCTAAGTTAATCTTTTGACCGTTCTTCAAAGTGACCGCAAGACTAGCTTGATTCTGTGCCATAGCGACTGAACCAGAAAAGATTCCTAAGGCGCCATTGTAAAGTAAGGCAAATGGAGCTGACTTCACATTTTCCAAATTTCCATGAATCGTGATTGATTCGATTGAATCTTTAGAAAAGGACTTGAGTTCGATAAGCGATGGGATGGTCATCATCAATAGACAATTATTCAAAGACATGTCTTTATAACGAATTGATTTGTCATCGACTTCCCAATAGTTAAAAAGAATAGCTGATGTGCGCCAATAATAACCGAGAAAAACTAAAAGAAAGAACGATACCCCAAAAATAAAACCGATGCTAGGTGAAAATATATCATTAAAAGCTAAACCAAGAAATAACCCCAAAACTAAACTAATAATCAATGGGCGAAAAGATCTTTTCTTACCGAATTTCAACATAATCAACATTCCCCTCAAAAATAATTTGAAACGTCTGAATCTATAGCTAAAACTTTGGTACTAATATAATTCAAATATACACCTTTATTGTATTATGTAATACAAAATAAAAAAATATCTTTAATCTCAGTCGTTCATGATGGCTTAAGCTACGCTTGAGGCAATTTCTATCTTTTAGAATATGAAATAAGGTAAGATAAAAATAATTAAACAGAAGGGAGAGACAAAATGAAATTCAATAATAAATTTTATAAAAATAAATGTTTTTGGCTAGGAGTCGTTGGAATATCATTTGTAGTTGGTTTTCCCTTGGAAGATGTCTGTTCAGTGAAAGGGATTATGCATTTGATAATTATTGTCATTGGAGTAATAGCGGTCATTGGTTCATTATTTAATTTTTCAAGTTATTTTTCATAGGATTTTTGAAGTATGATGGAATCAATGAAAGAAGTTGAATCTTATGAGTATAAAAGTTTTAGGTATTTTAGCAATTTTAATTGGAATTTGGCAAATAGCTATTGCTCAAAAGATGTATCAAGATATTAGGCGTCACGTTAAGAACCCCAAGATAAATATTTTTTTTGGAGTTACGATCTGTTTGGTTATTGGCGTTATATTCTTGATGGTTGGAGGATCGTTGTTACGATAGTTTGTCGATAAATTAGGAGTGCAACTAGCTTGGTTGAGCTGATTGTGCTCTTTTTTTGTATGACAACTGATAAGTGCGTGCATTGTTACCGTTATGATATTAATACTTAAGTTGTAAACAGAAAGAAGGAAATTATGATGATCAAATTTGGTAAAAAAATTAATTATAGACCATTGCTGATAAGCTTAGGTATTTCTTTATTTGTAGGATTGATTTTTTTAATGATTTCAAAACTAGTTGGTCTTATTGCTTTTCTAGGTGTCTTCGCAATAATATTTGGATTCTACTATTTGAGATCATTGCCAATCATATTCAATTATTGGGAAGCTAGTGAAGACTACATCCAATATAGTGATTTGAAAAAAATTTCGAAGCGATTAAAAGCTATGTTGGTGCCTTTTCCTACAAATCTGAGGAGAATTGGTTTTACCTCAATTTCAACAGTAACGATTGCAGGTGATTTGGTGGCGCCAAAAAATATCCCAACGGCGATACCTTATTCTGGATATTTAGCTGTAATTTCACCTAGTCTTTCAATGGTCAATAATCCAGTTGATATCACTTTTAATTTAAATGACGGAACTTCGGTAACTCTGAGTGTTGCACGAGATTTAATTTATCAGAGGAAATCAACTTTGAAAAAGTTAGATCAGTTATTTCAACAATTTGAAGATAATGGAATTAAAATCAACAATCAGACAAATCATGAGCTCAAATTAATATAAAGATAGCTATAATTAGGGTAAAGAGTCACAAGAGGATGTGGGGGAAAGTGAACTTAGGGAAGAATATTGTTAAATATCGACAAAAAAACCAATTGTCGCAAGAGCAATTGGCAGAGGCGTTAAATATTTCACGGCAATCAATATCAAAGTGGGAAACTGGCGAAAATTTACCCAGTATTGATAACTTAATATCATTGAGTGGATTATTAAATATTTCTTTGGATGAGTTGATCACGGGTGCGCCGTATTTACATTTCCCATTTGCTTATGGAAGACCGAAAAGCAGATTCCCTCAATTGTTATTAATTCTAGGGATGACGCTTTGGACAGTAATAGAGACGCTTTTCTTCAATTCTACGGTGATGTCGATAATATTCAATATTGTGTTTGGGATAATAATTTCCTACATTTTTATCACACAAATAGGACCGTATGATTTCAAGAGATACTATGATTATTGGACTTTAGATAAAAAAGGTATTATTTATCCAGCTGATAATGGGGAAGTACGCTCACTTGGACATGATTTTTTGATTCCATTACAGGGTATTTTCAATCTTCGAAAAACTAAATTTGTTTCTTATAAACAAATTAAAAGTATTGAAATATCAGTAAATCTTTATGAGTATGATCCCAATAAAACTGTCACGGTTCGTGGTGGTAGTGCAATAATTGCCAGTACGATGATAGAGAATTTTGATTTTCTTTTGACTACTGCGGATGGACAAAAGATTTCCTTAAAACTTAATCAATTTTATTGGAAAAGCAGTCAGGAGCGAAAAATATTAAACACTATTATTAGTTTCTTTAAACGAAAAAATCTTATTTTTGTTGATAAACAGGGAATTGCTAAATTGATTCGTGAAGATGATGGTAGTAGTTTGACACATAAACTTTATAAATTAAGAGATCAGGAACATATGCAGTCTAATTAGTTCAGATTTGGAGCGTTAAGGCAAATAGGCTAAGGCAATCGTACATTGATTACCTTGGCCTATTTGTTTTAAGAGAGAAAGCCATGTTATGTTCCACATTTAATTAACGTCTCAAGTTCGCTATTTATATCTTATTGATGTTTTTGTTGGTTTAATTTATCCATATCAGAGATCAAATCTTTAACTTTATCGATACTGTCAACATAGGTTCCACTGGCCAAAGGATGACCACCGCCACCATATTCTTCGGCGACACCGTTGATAGGAATACATTTGGAACGAAGGTTGATGCGGAACCGATTGAGATCTTTTTCGCTGACAACGATCCAATTGTTAACCTTGTTGATACGACCAATCAATGGGACGACATGATCAATTTCACCGTCATCTAAATTGAAATCTTCTAAGATATCTTTTCGAATGACAATATAGCCAAAGCCAGAATCGGTAATCTTTAAATGATTTAAAATATAAGCTTCTAGATGGGCTACTTGCAAAGACATTTCATCTTCTTGCAAGCTAATTTTAGAAATATCGATTCCCGTTTTAGCTAATTTAGCAGAAGTCAATAAGGTTCTGTAACTAGTCTCGCCATTTAAGAAGCGGACTGTATCGCCGATGATTCCAGCGTAAAGTTTTTCAGCAATAGTTTTAGTTAATTGGAAACCTTGGATTGCCTCAGTAAATGAAAAAATCATTTCGGCACAACTTGAAAAGGAAGCGTCGACCCAATTAATATCACCAAAAGGATCAACATTAGGATGATGATCAATTTTTATAATCTCTTTAGCATTCTTGTAGGCTCCATTATTGTCGATACGTCTCGCATTGGCAGTATCTACGGCAATTACTAAGGAATCCTTATAAAGTTCATCAGGAATATCTTGCATTTTGCCAATCCAATCAAGAACTGAAAGATCGGTTCCAGTAATATAGAACTTCTTTTGAGGGAAAACCTCTTGAAGAATGGCACTCAATCCAGCTTGCGAGCCAATAGCATCAGGGTCAGGATTCTGATGTCTGAGAATAACAATTGTATTATATTGTTCAATCTTTTTTAAAATGTCATTAATCATAAGATTACTCCTCAAATTAGCGTATTTAATGAAACAAACTTACTTCAAATTAACCTTTAATAGTCTGATAAGTCAATAAAAAATTAAAAAATTTATCCTTTAAATAAACAGATGAAAAAAGTCCTTGGCATTACTGTATCACTTCAAATAACTCTGACTTACAAAAATGTAAGGAATTGTAAGAAGAATCGAACGACTAAAAAAGGTTCAACCGATATGATAGAGACATCAATTAGAGATTTACAGTTAATAAATGTTCATGGAGGGAAAAATAAGTGCAAAAAATAGTTGAGGTACAAAGTGTTGAAAAAATTTATGGTAAAGCTGATGAAAAACAATTTAAGGCTTTGTCAGATGTCAATTTCGATGTTAAGCCTGGCGAATTCGTAGGAATTATGGGTGCATCAGGTTCGGGTAAAACCACACTTTTGAATATTCTATCGACATTAGATACACCGACTAGTGGTCAGGTGAAAATTGCTGGTGAGGATATTACTAAATTAAACAATAATCAGATGGCTGATTTTCGAGCTAATAAGATTGGATTTATCTTCCAAGATTTCAACTTGTTAGAGAATTTAACTGCCTATGAAAATATTGCTTTGCCACTAGCGTTACAAAATGTGTCGGTTAAAAAAATTAAGCCAGCGGTAATGAGTATTGCTGAAAAATTAGGTTTGACAGATATTCTCAATCACTATCCAACCGAGTTGTCAGGTGGTCAAAAGCAACGTGTAGCCGCTGCTCGTGCCTTGGTTCATGAGCCTTCAATCGTCTTTGGGGACGAACCTACTGGTGCTTTGGATTCTAAGAGTGCTAGAGCGTTGTTAGATACACTAATGAAAATTAATCGTGACGACAATGTTTCAATTCTTTTAGTCACACACGATCCATTCTCGGCCAGTTACTGTGATCGAATTTTGTTCATCAAAGATGGTGAAATTGGTCAGGAACTTAAAAAAGAAGATAATTCACGTGCTGAATTTTATCAAGAAATCTTAGATTCATTAGGAACATTTACAGAATAGGGGAGGAAAAATGTTAAATAAATTAGCCTTAAGTGGAATCAAACATCGAATTCGCGATTACACGGTTTTATTCTCTGGATTGATGATTGCCTCAGCAATCTTTTATATGTTCATGTCACTAGCGACTAATCAAGCTTTTCTAAGTTCCAATTCTCCAGCCGCAGCGACTAGTTTTATTTTTGCCTTTGGTATTGTTTTATTGGCAATTATTACAATTGTCTACATTAATTATGCCAATACTTTTCTTTTAAGTATGCGCCAAAAGGAATATGGGATGTTTATGATGCTCGGTGCTAAGAGTAGTAAAATCTCACGAATGATCTTTGTTGAAACCTTCGCGATTGGTGCTATTTCAACAATTATCGGTTCAGCTATTGGTGTTTTAGCCACTAGTTTTGTTGGTCGTCTTTTGATCAATTCTTTAGATATGAAAGTGAAACACTTCAATAGTTTTTATTTACCGGCTCTTTTATGGACACTAGTTTTCTTCATCGTTATCTTTATGTTTTCCGCTTTTAGAAATTCAATTTCCTTGCGTCGTAGTAAAGTTTTAACATTATTGAATCGTGATAGTCAGCCTGTAAAAATCAAACGTAACGGCGTGATGAAATCTGTTCAGGCAGTTCTAGGTTTAATTTTACTTGTCATTGGTTATTTCTCAATGTACTTGTCAGGAAATAATCCAGGCGCAATTTATATTGGAATTCCCATTGCTTTAGTGACAATTGTCGGCGGTACGTATTTCACAATTAATTCTTTCATAACGGCTATCATCGTTATGTTGAAGAAGAATACTAAGTATTCTCAAAAAGGCTTGAATAATTTTACGTTATCTCAGTTGAGTTTTAGAATTAATGACTATACGAAGATTCTTTCAATGGTTTCCATCATGTTTGCTTTAGCCTTAGGTGCCATTACCGTAGGATTAGGCTTTAATAATCAAATTGACAACGTTGTAAATGGTCAAAATTATTACGATGTTCAGGTAACTAATCCAAATTCGGCACAACAGAAACGAATCAAAGAATTAAATATCGAGAAAAAAGATATTTATAATTATAAAACTTCTGGAAAAACTGTTTACTATCGTAGTAGTGAATTTAAGAAGCAACCGCTTGGTTATGCACAGATGAATATGAATACAATGTATTTTAAACTCAAGCATTCATCTAATCCGGCTAAGAATGAAAGTGCCAATTATGAATTGATGAATACACGTTTACCGGAATCTAGAATGCTTGCAACTAAGTTTGTGAGTGACGCTCAATATAGTGCTATTAAAGGCAAAGAGACAACCACGGTATTAGTAAAAACTAATTCCTTCAAGAATAATTTATCAACTATTAAGAGAATTTCTAAAGCTGAAACACAGCGTTACGCGACCCTTAAGCAAGCTGGTGGCGACAAGTACTCTTCCTATACGTTAGTCAATGGTTTCTTCTCAGGTTTAGAGTTCATGGGATTTTTCTTAGGAATTGCTTTTCTAGCAATGTTAGCTAGCTGTTTGATGTTCAAAATTCTGTCAGGTGCTAATAGTGACGTTAAGCGTTACAACATGCTTTATAAGATTGGTACAAGACAAAGTGTACTCCGCAGTGCAATCAATAAAGAGATTGCTGTCTTATTCTCGGTGCCAGCAATTCTTGGAATTATTCATGTTTTGATAGGTTTGCAATTGTTCGTTAAATTGCTTTATAAGCCATATACAAATATTGAAATTCCTTTTGCAATTTTCTTGGTTTTATATCTGGGTTATTATTTCTTAACTCGTTATCTTTACAAGAAAATTGTTCTCAAATAGTTCCAGTTCCCTCCTGGGAACTGCGATCGACGGGTATTGACCTTTCGATCGCAGCTTTCTGGAAAAGGAAAGCATTCCCCCTTAATAATGGAGATTGGACATTTTTATTCAATTCTCTAATTTCGAGATCCTCAACAAATCTCTTAGCACATCAATTTTCGTTCGGAAATTGATGTGCTTTTTTTCGATTTTGGGTCGAAAATCGTTTGTTGAGAAAAAAATATTTATTTATTTTTTATTAAAAATTTAGGTGTTAAAAAGCCGATTTAACAATGATTATAAGTTTTTTCTTAATAAAATCATATGCTAAAATTGATTTCACAAAAAGTTTTTTGTTGTCAAAACTGCGGAAACACATTAAAATTTTATTAATAAATAAAAATTAAATTTAAGAAATGAAGAAAGGGGAACTAAATTATGTCAATGATTGAATTCCGCGATGTCCAAAAATATTATGGAAACTTCCATGCATTGAAAGATATCAACCTAAAGATTGATAAGGGGGAAACAGTTGTACTAGTTGGTCCCTCTGGATCAGGAAAAAGTACTCTAGCTCGAACAGTTAATGGTCTAGAAACAATTCAAGAAGGTCAATTGATTGTTAATGGTCACAATATTTCCGATAAAACTACTGATATCAATCTAATTAGAAAAGATGTAGGGATGGTTTTTCAGCATTTTAATCTCTATGCAAATAAAGATGTTTTGGAAAATGTTATGTTGGCACCAAGAATCGTTTTGAAATTAAGCGAAGAAGAAAACAAGAAGACGGCAATGGCTTTATTAGATCGAGTAGGCTTAGCTGATAAGGCACATAACATGCCCTCACAGATTTCTGGTGGACAAAAGCAACGTGTGGCAATTGCTAGATCTTTAGCTATGAAACCTCGTTGTATGCTGTTTGACGAACCAACCAGTGCGCTAGATCCAGAAATGATTGATGATGTGTTGGGAGTTATCAAATACGTTACTAGTCAAAGCGATATGACTTCTTTGATTGTTACTCACGAAATGGGATTTGCCCAAGAAGTAGCTAATCGAGTAATTTTCATGGATGAAGGTCAAATTCTAGAAGATGAAGCAACAGATATTTTCTTCGAACAACCTAAGAATGACCGTGCTAAGCAGTTCTTAAGTAAGATCATCAAACACTAAAGGGGGAATGGCTGATGAAACGTTTAAAATATTTAACTTTAATTATCACCTCACTGTTCCTAGTCCTGACTCTAGTTGGCTGTGGTGCGAAGCCGCTTTCAGAGCAGAACGTTCTCGAAAATGTTAAGAAGGATAAAACTATTACTTGGGGTGTAAAAGCTGATACCAAATTGATTGGTCTGATCGATGTTAAAGATGGTCAGGAAAAGGGATTTGAAATTGATTTAGCCAAAGCGATTACGAAAAAGATGTTAGGTAAGAATGCTAAAGCTAAGTTCGTTACGGTAACGTCACAATCAAGAATTCCACTTTTAAAGAATGGAAACATTGATGCTATCATCGCTACAATGACCATAACGCCTGAGCGAAAGAAAACCATTGATTTCACACAGTCATATTTTGATGCTGGACAATCAATTTTGGTTAAAAAAGGATCGTCAATTAAAAAGGTTCAAGATTTGAACGACAAAACCATTATTGGTGTAGTGGGTTCAAACTCAGTTGAAAATGTGAAAAAATATGCGCCTAACGCACAGGTTCTACAGTTACCTGATTATGCCCAAGCATTGACGGCTTTAAAATCCGGCCAAGGAGACGCTTTGACGACTGATAATGTCATCTTAGCGGGAATGGCCGTAAATAATCCCGGTTATGTCTTACAAGGTAAGGCTTTTACAACAGAGCCTTATGGGATTGGTGTTAATAAAGGACAAAAAGACTTTAGAAAATCTATCAACAAAGCTTTAGATGAATTAGTAAAAGATGGAACGTACAATAAATTGATCAAGAAATGGTTTGGCGATGTTCCAGGCTTCAATTACAAGGAGGTGCTACGTCATGATTAATCTTTTGACAAATAACTGGAGTGCCTTTATCAGTGGCTTCGGTTGGACGATTCTTTCGAGTATCTTGGCACTATTCTTTAGTTTGATCATTGGTTCGTTAGTTGCCATCTTGGAAGTAGTTCCAAATAAATTTGCTCGTATCGTTGGAAATGTTTACGTTGAAATCTTCCGTAATATTCCACTGTTAGTTATCACAATGTTTTTCTACTTGGTAATTCCATTGTATGTAGTAAAAATCAACGGATTCACAGCGGGAACGATTGGTCTGACGATTTATACTTCGGCGTTTATTGCTGAAACAGTTAGAGCCGGGATTAACTCAGTTGATATAGGACAGATGGAAGCAGCCAGATCGCAAGGAATGACTTTTTGGCAGGCGATGCGTTATATCGTTTTACCACAAGCATTCAAGTTGGTAATACCACCATTAGGTAATCAATTCGTTAACTTAGTTAAAAATTCGTCAGTCTTAGCTTTCGTGGCAGGATTCGATTTGATGTATCAAGGAAATGCTATCGCTTCGCAGACGTTTGATACAGTGAATACCTATATCATCGTCGGAATATTCTACCTAGTTATCACGTTACCAATTAGTTATTACATGCAGTATTTAGAAAGAAAATTAGCTTAGGAGGAGAAAATTATGCAAAATTGGGTCAATGCTTACTCATGGATCAACATTCGATTTCTTCTCCAAGGGTTAGAAATCACAATCTTGATCTCCGTTATATCGGTGATATTAAGTTTCATTATCGGGTCAGTCTTGGGAATTATTCGTTACTCAAAGATCCGTTACGTATCAAAAATCATCGGTATCATTATCGACGTTATTAGAAACTTGCCATTGCTGTTGATTATCTTCTTCGTTTACTTTGGATTACCGGCATTTGGATTTAAACCAGATACAATTCCGGCAGCCATTATGGCGATGACAGTCTTTGAATCAATGATGATTGCTGAAATCATCCGTTCCGGAATTTTAGCGGTTGATATCGGTCAGATGGAAGCTTCCAGAGCAATGGGAATGAACTTTATTCAGGCTATGTGGCATGTCGTTTTACCTCAGGCTTATAAGAAAATGATTCCTGCTTTAGTAAGTCAATTCATTTCACTGATCAAGGATACGTCTTTAGCAACAATCATTGTGGTCCCAGAATTGATGCAACATGGTCAAGTAGTTTATGGACAGAATCCAAACTACATTATTCCAGTCTTCGTGATGATGGCAATAATGTACTTCGTAGTCTGTTACGCGCTATCGCTCTTATCAAAATATATTGATCATAGAATGGCATAAAATAAAATATTTATTGACAGATGAAAAAGAACCGTTTATAGTGAGTGTCAATCAAATAAACAAATATAAGTGTCTGAATCAAGTAGTAATGTATCTGAGTGTAAGAAAGCCGGTGGTTGATGCGAATCGGTCAGGGTGCAGTTATGAAATACCAGACATGACTTGGATTTCCAAGCGGAAGAAGAGAGCCGTTATTTCTCGTAGAGTGGAGTAAGTGCTTTTTTTGAAGTACTTCTCAAGCTGGGTGGTACCACGGTAAATCGTCCCTGTTGCATTTATGCAGCAGGGACTTTTTTTCTACCAAGGGGTAAGAGATATGATGATAAACACATGTGGGGGCAATCCTCGATATTGGATCTTCGATTTTAAATAAAAACAAATTGGAGGATTCATTATGAATAAGAGTAAAAAGAGCATTAACTTTAAAGAAGCCATTGCAATACTGATTGTGATGCTAATCATCTTAGGAACTGGAGTCATCAAATTTGGTCTGTCGCCACAGACACCAGTTTTAGTCGTTATCGGCTTATTAGTTTTATGGGCCAAAGTTCGTGGAAGTAATTGGGATGAAATCTCTGATGGAATTGTTGATGGAGTTAAAAATGGAATTGTTCCTATTTTCATTTTTATCTTAATCGGAGCTTTGATCGGTACCTGGATTGCTGCTGGTATTATTCCATCAATGATGGTGGCTGGCTTTCATATGATTTCAATTCGTTGGTTTGTCCCATCAGTTTTCCTAGTTTGTGCACTGATTGGAACCTCAGTCGGAAGTGCCTTTACAATCATTTCAACCCTAGGGATTGCATTGTTCGGTATGGGTCAAACTTTAGGAATGAATCCAGCATTAGTAGCTGGTGCAATTATTTCTGGCGCAATTTTCGGTGATAAAACTTCACCGCTTTCAGATTCAACTAACTTAGCCGCTGCCATTGCAGAAGATGATTTATTTGCTCACATTAAAAATCTAATGTGGACTACGATTCCCGCTTTTCTGATTTCATTAGCATTATATGCAGTGATTGGAAATAGTGGTACGAATGCTAATTTAGGAAAAATTGATACAACTTTAAATACTTTAAATAATAATTTCGTAATTTCATGGTGGTCAATTCTACCTATTGCTTTATTGTTTATCTGTGCAGTTAAAAAGGTACCAGCTATTGCCACTTTGCTTTTAAATATTACAGTCACAGTTGGGATGATCTTCATTGAGAAACCTAATACACCAGTAAAAGATATTGCAGGATTTATTGAAAATGGTTTTGTTTCAAAGACTGGAAACGCCAGTGTTGACCAATTATTGACTCGTGGTGGAATCTCTTCAATGATGGGTACAGTTTCATTGATTTTTCTAACATTATCCTTAGGTGGGCTATTAATGAAGTTTAATGTTATTCAAACAGCGATGGCTCCTTTAGCTGAGAAATTAAAGACACCAGGATCAGTTGTGACAGCAACGATTCTATCCGGAATCGGAGTTAACATTTTTATCGGCGAACAATACTTATCAGTTATTTTACCCGGTAAGGCATTCAAAGGGACTTTCAACAAACGTGGTTTGGACAATTTAGCTTTAAGTCGAGTCTTGGAAGATGGTGGAACTGTAATTAACTACTTAGTTCCATGGGGTGTTGCTAGTGCTTTTGCTGCCAATACATTAGGAGTACCAACATTATCATTCTTGCCATTTTGTTTCTTTAGCTTACTATCACCAATTCTTTCTATTATTAGTGGTTTCACTGGTATTGGTTTGAAGAAATTACCCGAAGAAAAAACAGCGAGCAGTGACGAAGTAGTTACAGCCTAAAATATCAAAAATGAAACATAATAAATGGACTAAGGCAATTAAAGTACGATTGCCTTGGTCCATTTGCTTTAATCGAAAAAACTACGTGAGCCTATAATTATTTTTATTTTTTACCCTAATTATTGGCACTTTGCCAACTTAGTCGTAACTTAGGACTGTTATGCTTAAAAAGACAAATGTTTAGGGAGATTATTATTATGAAAAAAATTAAAATAGCTATTTGGGGTATTAATGTTATTTTAATTGCGATTATTCTCTTTTTAGTTCTTGGAAAAGGCTATAAGAATAATAACAATGAAAATAATTATAAAACTTATACTGTTCAAAATGATGGTACTAATTATTTTAACGGAATCGTACAAGAGACTGACAAAAAAATTGTTAGTGACGAACCAAAATCAGAAGATGAAAGTCTAGTAGCAACGCAAGTTACTAACGGTGACAAAGTTACCAAAGGACAAGTGTTATTTACTTTTTATAAGAATATGAGTAGTGACATCAACAGCGTCAATACAGAAATTCATCAGGCACAATTGGCCATTCAAGAATATAATTCTTCTGAGAAGAAGACTGATGACCAGATTGAATTAAGTAAGAATCAAGAGATGTTATCTGAGGCTCAAGCCAAATTAACCAAATTGAATGAAACGCAAAATCGCCAAGTATTAGCTCCAATCAATGGAACATATTATAAGGATGATACAGGTCACAGTTATATTTATGGGGCACCAGTTATTCAAGGTAGTGTTAATGAATATAGTTTGGACAAAATTAAGGTTGGTGAAAATGTCACAGTTGTCAAGAATGATGGAACAAAGATTTCTGGCAATTATGATCAAAAGGATAGTATTCCTTACAGCACACGGAACGTTTCTTACTATCATTTCCGCGTCGCAACTGATGAAAAATTGCCATACGGGATGCATGTTCAAATTAAAAATGCGTCAGATGGCTATAAAATTCCAGAAAATACTGTTTGGTCAAAAGATACTGTTTATGTTTTGAAAAATAATAAGAAGTATAAACGTGTCGTAACGATGACTAAAAAAGGTCAAAACTATTACGTACTCGATGGAATCAAGGCTGGCGACAAGCTGGTTATCAAGTAAGGCGGTGAAATAATGCTTAAAGTTACTAATATTGGCAAAGCTTATGGCAAATTCACGGCACTGGAAGATATTAACTTAGAGGTAGCTGATGGTGAATTCTTAGCTATTATGGGACCTTCTGGCTCTGGTAAATCAACTTTGATCAACATTTTAGGATTATTGGATCAGAGTTATAGCGGCGAGTATTTGTTAAAAGGGAAAAATTATAAAGAGGTAAATGATAATCGGTTATCACAGATTCGTGGGGACCAATTAGGATTCGTGTTTCAGAATTTCAAATTATTAACGACTTATAGTGTGTATGAAAATATTGAAATTCCACTAGTCTATAGTAAAAAAGAACAACACAATAAACAGACACTAGTTGAAGACGTAATCAATAAGGTTGGATTAGCAGGCAAAGAAAGAAATCGTCCTTCTGAGTTATCTGGTGGTCAGCAGCAACGTGTTGCTATTGCTCGTGCAATTGTTAATCGACCTAATTTAATTATCGCAGACGAGCCGACAGGGGCCTTAGATTCGAAGACTAGTAAAGAGATCATGGATATCTTTACTAAATTGAATCAAGCTGGAACAACCGTCATTATGGTTACTCATGATAGCGAAGTAGCAAAGTACGCTATGCGGACAGTTTATATTCGTGATGGCCGTCTTTATAGCGATGCGGAAAGCGTGAAAAATCATGACTGAAAAAATTTTGATCGCTTTAAAATCAATTGGTAAAAATAAAAATCGAAACTTTCTAACGATGCTAGGAATTATTATTGGTATTGCTAGTGTTATTTGTATTTTAGCTATTGGAGATGGTTTTGCACACACGGTTACTAAAGGGATGGGAGATCACAACACCCATAACAAAGTGATCCTTCAATGGGAAGCCACTTCTGATTACAATACTGACGGTGGTTTCACTTCAAACGATGCGGCGGTCCTTGAAAAGATCCCTGGAGTCAATCGGGTCAAACTAACGAGCAGTATCGTTGAAGCTGGAGCTAAGGTTCAATACAAAACCAAGCATGTCTCGATAGGTTTGAATAAGCAACCGAAACATCTGAAGTTAATTAAGGGAAACTATTTCACGATGGATAATGCATCTAATGGAATTTATATTTCTCATGACTTAGCCCAAAAATTGTTTAAGAAAAATGCTCTCAATCGTTTAATATCGGTTGATGGAACTATCTTTGTAGTTCAAGGAATCTACAGTGCAAATGGGATGACTTATCGTCCTGATGCCTATGTTTCAAAAGGCATTTTTAAACAATTATTTGCCAGCCAGTTGTCACGTGATGAAGTTAAAATGTATATTCAACCAGACGCTAGTAAGAAGCGGATTGGTAAAGAAGCAGTAAAAAAGATGAAGAAAATGGGTGAACAAAAAGATACTGGACGCTATTCAGTTTCTAACCCTGATCAAATCAGTAAACAGTTTACCAAAATCTTAAATGGTATTACTTACTTTATTGCATTCATTGCCGGAATCTCGTTGTTAATTGCTGGTATTGGGGTCATGAATGTGATGTACATAACGGTGTCAGAACGCCGTAAAGAAATTGGAATTCGACGAGCCTTTGGGGCGACTGCTAGCGATATAAGAAATCAATTTCTTATTGAAAGTGTTGTTCTATGTATTATTGGGGGCTTGATAGGAATTGCTTTAGGATACGGATTAGTAGCCGTTATTAATGCATTTCTACCATTCAAAGCCGTTATAACGACCTATGCAATTATTTTATCGTTGTCAGTTTCAACTGCGGTTGGATTAGTGTTTGGATTCATTCCATCAAATAAAGCTGCAAAATCCGAATTAGTAGGTCTATTGAAAGAAGAATAGGGGAAAAAATGAAAAAATTATATAAATTAGATCGAATTTCCGTACTAGGGATCTTCTTGATCTATCTATTTATGACAATTATCAAAATGCTAGTCGCAGATCAAAATGTAGCGGAGATGCCACAGATGGGGAGATATTTGAAATTAGGAATTTTTGCCTTAGTAGCATTGATTGCGTTTGGTGTTTTTTATTGGGTCTATACTTTATTGCTAAAGAATAATGATCACTATAAAGTTACTTTGCTTGTTAATATGTCATTGTGTCTGGCTTTCGTAGCATTGTTAGGAACAATTGTGTACTTAATTGCAGGTAAAACTAATATCTGGGTCAGTGGTATCGTTGGAGCGATCGGATTCGGTGGCTTAGGTTTATTAAATTGGGAAAGTTTGGATGTGCCGCAAGCTGATAAGATTAAAATAAGTGTTCTAACTGTTATTGGATTTATTTTAACCTTAGTTTAAAAATCTTGATAAGTAGCGAATATAGAACAAGAGATAAATTTCCATCTAAAAAGGCCAATTCGTCAATCATTTTTGATTGCCAAATTAGCCTTTTTTGATACTTTAACTAAATTATTAATTATTCATCAATTCTGTAAGTAACTCTTTAGCCGATTCATGGAGACTGGCTTTAGATTTGTCATAACCTAAATGTGTATAGATTTCACCGACATAGATATTATCTTGATAAAGTTTATTAAAGACTTTATCAATTATAGGGCGAGTCTTCTCTTCTTCTTGTACTGGTCCAAATGGATTAGCAAAGAAGGTTGTGCTCATGCCAACTTCATCAGTTGTGCCAAGAGCTTTACGTTTACCAGCGATAAAAGTAGCCTTGGCTTTCTCTTCGTTAGGGAATTGATGCAAGCCAATCTCTGCATCGTAATTGTTAGCATAGACCCACATATCAATCGAATGATGTTCAACAACGTGTTTGTAAGTGTTAGCTGGAAGAATAACTCGAGCATTCTTCAATTCAGGATTTAGATAAATACCACGATCCATATTATTAAAAGCAACAGAACTGCTCAAATCGTCCAAGCGGACGAAAGCACCAGTCTCGGTACCTTGTGCGTAGACATTGCCTTGATCATCGAAAGCAAAACTACCCATATCATCGAAGATGGTTTCAATGTTGATAATTTTGTCGTCAGCAATCTCTTGTAAAGCTTCGATTGATTCAGATTTTCCAGCACCGGAATCACCGAAGAAGACAACTGATTTAGTCTTACCGTTAGAAAAGCTGATCTTAACCATAGAGCCATGAATAGGAAGACGATTTTCATAGATCATGTGCAAGTTGTGAAGTGTCAAACACATCTTCTTCATATAACCAAAGTAAGTCGTTTTATCGTTATAAGGTACTTCACCGACCCAAATATTGTTGTCAGTGTCGTGATAGTAGTGGCTAACATCGCCTTTGGTTTTGTTTAAACCAAAGAGTAAGATTTCATCGGGCTTTTGACCAGCGATACTATCTTTGTCGGCAACTTCAAAGAGATTAGCTAGAGCAATTCCACTGACGAAATAATCACGATGGAAGTAGATAAAGGCTAAGCTTTCACCAATTTTAGCAGGGAAGCAGTACCAATCTTTTTGATTACCATCGAATTTGTCAATCGGATTGTCGAAGACTTCGCTAAAGACACCTTCACGCTTATTACTCTTAGTGTGCATCATCATAGGTGGACGTAACATCAAGGTATCTAAGAAACGGATACTTTCGAGTGATTGATATTTTTGAGGTGTATTCCATTGGATTGATTGTGTTAGAACACAGGCATTAGTTCCAGCATTCACTTGACGATAAGCCTTATTAGTAAATCCCTGGAGTTTTTCTTCAATTGAACGATACATTTGGATGACGATTTCGTTAAAATGATTATCAAAATTCATGAAGTTGCCCTTAACAATAGCACTGTTATGCTTGTTGATTAGAGAAACTCGGAAATAGGAACGGTAGTATGAATAAAGTTCCTCAATACTTTTGAGAATTTGTTCATTACCATATTTTTCATAACCAGCTTTATTATCAATTAAAATAGCTTTTAAAATATCAATATAGGCTTTAGTATCTAGAGCTTCAACCTTATTGGTAACGGCAAGTTGGCTTTCCTGTAGATATACATCGACTAAGTTATAAAAACCTTGGCTGTTGACGAGTTGAAAAATATCTTGAATATATTCCTCGCTGTAGTTGATGACTGCGACTGATCGATCGGGGTTAAGATAAAACGCCTTAGATTCAGTTGCTTTTGGTGACTTTGACATACTAGAGATCTCCTTTCGAATCGTGAACTTAAGTAACAGTTTATATCATTTTTTTGTAAACTGATAGCAAAAGATTAGAATAAATTTAATCGTCTACAAGAAAAATCGCTCTATGCAATGGGATATATGATTTTTTTATGTAATAAAAAGTTTATTATTGAAAAAACGAATCATTTAATTAGAACAGATATAATTTAAAAAGTGAGGCAAAATATCTAACTTCCCGTAGAAAGTTAATATATCTTGTCTCACTTTTTATAATCCAATTTATTCTAATACTTGGCTATACTTAGTGACTGTATTAACGCCATTATCACGTTCTAATAAAGTCAAACTAGAGTTTTTAGGACTTTGTGTTAAGTCAAATTTACCATTACCGAAACGTTCAGTGATCGAACGAATAGTGGTTCCATGTGTAACTAAGAGAATCTTGTCGCCATCTTTGGCAACTTTATCAATCCTTTTGAAACCACGATCAACTCTTGTCCAATATTCCTCAGCATTTTCAGCGTCATGGAATGGATCGGCTTCTTTCATGAAATCTCTAGTAGCATCGAGTCCATACTTTGAAAGGATACCGCTGAAGTCTCTTTCTCCATGGGGTTGACCAACGATGAACCAGGCCTCAGAAGAATTCATTCCTTCAAAGTAACCATAGAATTGTTCTCTAAATTCCATTAATTTCTTAGGATGTAAATTTTCACGATTTTCATTATTATCAACTATTAACTTGCAAGTATCAATTGCTCGACGGGCGTCTGATGAAAAGGCCGCATCGAATTTAACATCGCCTAAAGCTTTAGCAGCCACTTTAGCTACCTCTAGTCCCTCGGGTGCAAGGGGAGTATCAGACCAACCTTGCATTTTGTTGTATTTATTAAACCAAGTTTTGCCGTGACGGATCATGTAAATTTGGTATTTAGCCATTGTTTCCTCCTCAAAGTTTGTAGTTTAATTCTACTACATTAAAAGAGAGATTGATTGTATTTTGTAACACGATTTACGCCATTATCACGTTCCATTAATGTCAAACTAGCATTTGCTGGAACATCATTTAGTTCGAAATCCCCAGCTTTGTAACGATAAGCTAAGCCCAAAATAGTAATGCTGTGTGTTACTAGAAGAATCTTGTCGCCATCCTTAGCAATTCGATCGATCTTTTTAAAACCACGTTCGATTCGATTCCAATATTCGGTTGAATCTTCGGCATCGTGTAGAGGATCGGCATCTTTTACAAAATCCATTGTGGCATCAAAACCGTAGTTTTTCACGATTTCAGCAAAGTTTTTGGCATGGTGAGGTTTTCCAATAACGAACCATGATTCATCAATCCCACGTCCTTCATAGTAGCCATAGAATTGCTCTCTGAATTCTGAAAGTTCCTTTGGAGTTAAATGATTTTTATTTCTTCTAGTTATAATGCGACAAGTATCAACCGCACGTTTCATATCGGAAGTAAGGGCAGCTGAGAAATCGACATTCTTTAAAGCTTCCGCTGCTTTTTGGGCAACCTCAACACCCTCATTAGTCAAAGGAGTATCAGACCAGCCTTGCATTTTTTGGTATTCGTTGTACCAGGTTCTTCCATGTCTAACTAAATAAATTTGATATGCCATAAATTGCGCCTCCTAGTACGCCCATTCTACTATAAGTAGAGCGCATTTTTAGTAATTTTGCTTGTAATTGTGTAAAGTAAAGTTAATTAGTTTATTTGGAGGTAATCAAATGAAAGTTGCAGTAATTGGTGCGAATGGTAAAGAGGGTTCTTTGATTGTCAAAGAGGCCTTGAGTCGTGGGTTAGATGTGACCTCAATTGTTCGTGATAGTAAAAAATCACCAACAGATAAGTATTTAGTGCGCGATGTATACAATTTAAAAACTGAGGATGTAAAAGATTTTGATGTCCTAGTAGATGCTTTAGGATTCTTTGGACCAAATGTGAAAGAGTACGTACCTTCAACAGAGCATTTGATTGAAATCTTAAAGGATTCTCAAACAAGATTACTTGTCGTTGGTGGAGCTGGCTCATTGTTTGTCGATGACAAGCATACAAAACAGTTGTATCAAGGAGCTGATTTCCCAGAAACGGTTAAACCTTTGAGTGAAGAAATGGGCAAAGCCTTAGTTAAATTACGTGAAAGTTCAATCAACTGGACTTACATTAGTCCTGCGGCAGCTTTTGATGCTAAAGGAACAAGAATGGGCAAGTATGTTTTAGCAGGTGAAGAATTAACTTTCGACAAAGATGGTAAAAGCGAGATCAGTTACGCTGATTTTGCCATTGCAATGGTTGATGAAATCATTAATGCTAAACATCAAAAGGAACGCATTAGCGTTAGATGGTAGAAAAAATGAATATTTTGATAGCTTATATAAGTATGACTGGTCGCAATAAAAAAATTGCCGAACATTTAGCCGATTATTTAGAGGAACATAACGCTGACGTAACGCTTGAACAAATGATTGATACAGATGCTTTCGATTTGGATAGCTATGACGCCGTTATAATTGAAACTTATACTTATAATGATGGTGAAGTGCCAGATGAAGCCAAAGATTTTTACGATGATTTGGAAGATGTTGACCTAAAGAGAACTAAGTTTGCTGTCCTAGGTTCAAGCTCTAAGGAACATCTCCATTTCGGTCGGGCCGTGGATTACTTTACTATGCGACTAAACTCGAGTAATGGTGAGCAAGTGTCTGATTCAGTCAAAATTGATCAAGATCCCAATGAAGATGATTTCAAAAGAGTCGACCAATTAGGTAACTATGTTTTAAAAAGTTTGAATAAAGATTAATAAATCTGTTTCAAAATAGAAGGGTTATGATAATGAAAAATGATTATCATAGCTCTTTTTATATTGTCTTGTGAACGCTTATCTTTTCTTATATGATGGAGTAGATATTAATTATAAGGGGGACCTAGGGGATGAGTAATTTTATGTTATTAGTCTGGTTCGTATCGCTAATAGCGATGATTATTTATATTGTTAAGTGGATAAAAAATCGTCGTGGCAACAACAATTATCGCAAGAAATTTTTAATAAGTTTGGCGGTAATGGTTGTTTCATTTATATTAGTTGGTGCAACTGGAGGCAATGACGCAACAAGGAATGCTAGTAATTCTAGTGACACAACTAAGGTAGCTAGAAAATCTAAAACACCAAAAGTAGTTAAAAAGACTAAATATGTTGGTAAGGATAAGTACGATATTGCTAAAAAAGAAAATTTAGCATTAATTGCAAAAAAGAAAAAATTATCTAAGCAAGAGGATAAGCTTCAAGATCAAAGAGATAAGATCGAAGAACAAGTCGCTCAAGAAAAACAACAAGCCCAAGAACAACAAGCTGAAAAAAAGCAGCAACAAGTTGCTAAGGCGGCTCAAAAACAACAGGAACAACAAGAACAACAGGCATCGCAACAAACTGAACAATCTTCACAAGCACAATCGTCACAGGGACAATCGCAAGGCGATATGAATACAGATGATGCGGGAACAATTGTTGGGAATTCTCGTAGTCATATTTATCATGTTCCGGGACAAAGAGGTTACAATATGAATTCGGCAAATGCAGTTTACTTTAAGAGTGAACAGGATGCTATCAATGCTGGCTATAGGAGGTCCAAAGTATAATGAAAAAATTAGTCAAATTAATGGTTTTATTAGCTTTAGTACCTACAGCGACAGCTTGCGCCAATCAGAGTCAAGCGGCTTCGAATGATGGTGCGAAAACGGAAATAGTAAAGAACTATTCCTATCAAAAGAAAACTAAAAAATTAGTTTCAAAAAATAAGAAATTAAAACAGAGTATTGTTGATCTTCAAAAAGAAATTACTGATGATCAAAATTTTATTGATCAGCATAACGATAAAACAACCCAAAGTACGGCTAATACTTCCGATCTAGCTAATTTGGATTATAACGGTACGCAAGAGATTGTCGTTAATAACAATAAGCCTAATTTTTCACAAGCTGATTTAAGCACTGACAAAGGAGCTTGGCAAGAATATGGCAATTTGGATAATCTTAATCGAGTTACAGCAGCCAATGCTTTGTTGAATGTATCACTAATGCCTAGTGCCAAACGTGAGCCACTTCATTGGAATCCAACTGGATGGCATAACAAACGTATCAATGGCAGTGGGTGGCTATATAATCGTAGTCATTTGATTGGGTATCAGCTAACTGGACAAAATAATAATCCTAAGAATTTGATGACAGGAACACGTTCATTGAATAGTCCAGAAATGTTAGCTCACGAGATGGACGTTGCTTATTATTTGAAACAAAGCCGTTCCCATTTCATTAGATATCGAGTTACACCAATTTTTAGGGGTGACGAACTATTGCCACGCGGTGTACAAATGGAAGCACAATCTATAGGTGACAATTCAGTCAGTTTCAATGTTTATATTTTTAACGTCGAATCTGGTGTCACTCTAAATTACGCAGACGGAACTAGCCAAGTCGGATAAAATTAATAATCAAAATGGCATCTATTGAAGTGAATTTCAATAGATGCCATTTTGAGGTTTCATTGATTAAATCTTCGAGCGGCACTCAAGCTATCACGTTTATGTCCCTTGATGATACTATTTTCCAGTTTGATTCTGCGGTTCAATTCGTCTAAATTCTTTTGAGCATTGATGACGTTTAATTCAGCCTGTTGTTCTTGCTTGATCAGAAGTACATGACGCTTAAGTAAGGAAGCTTTGCCAGGCGTTTGGCATAAAACGATGTATTCTCTGATTTCGGAAAGTGGCATGCCCAATTCACGGAAAAATTTAATTCCTTTTAGCCAACAGATAGCTTCGTCATCAAACATACGTTGATTGTCAATATTTCTCTTTAAAGAAGGTATCATATTTAATTCTGCATAATAGCGAATTGTTGCCACAGGTAAATCAACTTTTTTGCTAGCTTCAGAAATTTTAAGCATATGATCACATCCTTGTTCAACTCTATGATGACAGCTTTTTTTAATAGAAGTTGAAAAAAGACAATATGGATAATTTTTTTTGTTAAAGTATCAAAAAAAATACAATTTATTCATAGTTTCATAAATTTAATCGTGCAAGATAAAAAAATATTAGAAATTATATGAATATGTTTTTTTTACAGTAAAAGTTAAACTATGCTTAAGAAATATATTTGGCTAATATAATATTTTTTGAAAAAAGTACTGAAACTCAATAGTTATCGCGCTTAGCTATTGTATAATACAAATTGAGGTGATGAACGCATGATTAATACACCATATACTTTTCAGGATACGGATGCATTCAAAAGTACTGAACGCTTAATTATAAAGGGACGCTTTTTTGCGACGGCGGTGTCAGATTCGTTTGATACATTTAAACCGAAGAAAAGAAAAATACATAAAATTCTAAATATTAAAAATAAATTATTGGTGCCAGAACTATTGGCCGTTAAAAAGGAAAGAATGTCTAAGTCAGTTTTTGCTTTCTTTCGTGGGACCGTTGATGTAATGCACTACGATCTGTCACGCAACGAAAATAGTGGTATCAAAGTTCTAGTGGGTGGGGATGCTCATTTAGGTAATTTTGGCTTCTACGGCTCTTCTGAGGGACAATTGTTATTTGATATGAATGACTTTGATGAAGCCCACTTGGGTCATTGGGAATATGACTTGAAACGCTTGTTAGTTAGCGCTTTGCTTGTAGCCAGATCACATAATTTTGATGAAACCGATGTGCAAGAGTACTTATTGACGGTAGTAGATACTTATTTTGACACCTTAAAGCACATGACTAAGATTTCAGAGATGAAACGATTTATTCTCCCTAACACGCTTCAAAATATTACGGAGATATTTGGAAAGCTTAAAGATAATGAAGAATATTTTCAGGATTCTTTCAATAGTATGATTGCTAAGAGTATCAAAAAGGCTCAAAGAAGCAACTCTAATTTGGTAATTGAGAAATATACTGAAGTCAATGACGATGGTGAACGCCTCTTTGTGGAGAATAAGCCAGTTACGCAACATATTAGTAAAAAAGATTACCAAAGTGTGTCTAAAGGATACGAAAAATACAAGAAAAACCAACGTAGCGATGTTAGACTATTCTTAGAGGACTTTAAAATTATTGATATTGTTCGTCATAGTGTTGGAGTCGGTAGTGTTGGTACGCTTTGCTATTTGATTCTTCTACGAGATTTGGATAGTAACTACTTAGTTTTACAGGCAAAGCAAGCACTTCCTATTTATAACAATGATGAATTGTATTTTGACGATAAAATCAGTCAAGGTCAAAATATTGTTAATAGTCAACTAATTTTGCAAAGTGCATCTGATCCATTTCTAGGAGCATTTGATACTGAACAGTATAGTTTTTACATGCGTCAATTTAAGGATATGAAATCGTCTATTAATTTAGATAAATTAGATTTTGAATCTTTCAAGGATTATACAAAGGTTTGTGTTATCTTACTTGCTAGAGCCCACTCCCACTCACCTAATTATCCATTGATTATAGGGTTTGGTGCTGAATATTCAGATATAGCTAATTCGCTGATGAACTTCACTAATAGTTACGCTCAGCAAGTGGAGTACGACTTTGAATCATTCAAGAAGGATTTGAAAGATGAAGGGTAGTTTTTAAATGAAACGAAAATATTATAATAGGGATTTAAGTTGGATTCTATTTGATAATCGAGTGATTGATCAGGCTTATAACAGCGATGTGCCTCTTTTGGAAAGACTACGCTTTTTATCCATTGCTTCAAATAATTTAGATGAGTTTTTTAGAGTTAGAATGCACAATATCGACAGCATGGTAACTAATAACAAAACTGAGAAACGAACTGATTTAACCGGGGATGAAGTACTTGATTTAGTCTACGAATTCAATGCTCGAAATATTGCTAAGCAATATAAAAAGTATGATTCATCAATGAAAGACGCCAGAAAACGGGATCTTTTCTATATTTTGAAATATAAAGAATTGTCCGATTCCGAAAAGAAGTACGTTAAAAAGTTCTATAGTAAGAAAATTTTGCCACGACTTGATATGCAACGATTCTCAAAGGTATACAAGTACCGTCATAATTTGAACTTCTTAATGGAAACGCCACATCATATTTATACTTGTCCAGTTCCGGAGGATTTGGGCCGTTTGATTGAGACCGGCGTTGATAATCATTATATTTTGATTGAAGATTTAATTAAGAATGTTTCGACTGAATTAATGAGAAAGTATAAGGTCTCTAAGACTTATGTTTTTCGAGTTACTTATGATCAAAATAAGCCGTATGATTTTCTTGATAAAAATATGTCAGACGAAGAATATCTCAATAAAATGATCAACTACGTTGATACGCGAGAACTTCGTAAGATTATGCGAGTTGAATTTGCAGGCGATGAAGAGAAACGTGGTCGGAATTACTTTACAAAATTATTCGATATTAGTAAGAAAAGCGTTTATAAAATTCCTGGACCAGTTGATATTAGATTTTTGAATACACTTTTCAAACGTTACAAAAATCATTCTGATTTGGTTTTTGCTCCATTCAAGGCTTTGAAGTGGAATCCATCGAAGAATATTCTGCAATACTTGAATAATTCTCCTATTTTGGTGCAGTATCCTTATGATTCTTTTAGTGTTTTCATCAATTACTTAGAAATGGCCGTCAATGATCCAAAAACGACGAAGATTTTTATTACAATTTATCGAACAGAGAAAAATTCTGATTTGCTGAGACTTTTAAAAGAAGCTGCAAGTAAAGGTATTAAAGTCACAGCCATAGTGGAATTACGTGCTAGATTTGATGAGGTGCATAATATTCAAGTCGCAAAGGTTTTAAAAGATGCGGGCGTAAGAGTTTTACTTGGCGATAAAGTTAATAAAGTGCATTCAAAGATTTGTTTAGTACTACATGGCGATAATAGAGGGTATGTTCAAATCGGAACGGGTAATTATAATGCTATTACAGCTAATGCTTTTTCCGATCTAAGTTATTTTACAAGCAATCAGATTTACGTTGATGATGCTACGAAATTCTTTGATCATTTGGTCAATGGAACTAAAGAGGATTACAACCTGTTAGTTACTTCACCTGATGGAATCAAGGACATGATCATTAGCAATATCAAAGAGGCTACTGCAGCTTACTTACGCGATGGTCAGGGCAGTGTCTTTATGAAGGTCAATGGGTTGACCGATGTTGATATTATCAGCGCAATTTACACTGCTGCTAAGCAAGGCCTACCATTTAGAATGATTGTTAGAGGACCTTGTTCATTGAAGATAGGAATTTGTGGTTCCAAAGAGGATATTCGCGTTAAGAGTATTGTTGGGGAATTATTGGAGCACAGTCGTATTTTTAAATTTCAATATGGTAATGATCACACAGATGTTTGGATTTCCTCAGCTGATATGATGACTAGAAACCTAGAGCGTCGTGTCGAAATCGCTGTTCCAATTGTTGAAGATAAAGCTAAGTTGAAATTGACTAAGATTATTAAAGTATTCTTGAAGGATACTGAGAATTCTTATTGGCTAGATTCTGATGGCGATTACGATAAGGAAGAAGAAGAAAATGGTATTTCTGCACAACAGACTTGGTTGAGTCGGCTGAAGTGGAGAAAATACATTGAAACAAATTAATTTTAGGGATTTATTTATATAGAATTCGAGCCATGGATTCTATTTTTTTTGCCCAAATGCCAATAAAAAAGCTGCCATCAACTAGGTTGACGAACAGCTTTTTTGTTAGATTTGAAAGACTTAGTTTAACATGATTCTTTTAGAAGCACCAATTTTACATTAATTAAAAGGTAAATATTAGTCAGAAAAACTACCGTCTTCAACGTCTTTAATAAATTGTTCTAAGTGATCAAAATAAACGGGAGCATTGTCGATCATATGATGGTGTCCACCATTTGGTGTTGTTACCAAACGTGCATGTGGAATTTCCTTTTGCATGATCTTAGCAGTTTCGATAGGCATTGTTTCATGTTCACCGAATGTTAGAAGTGTGGGAACAGTAATCTCCTTAAGATGTTTTCTGAAGTGCCAATCTTTTAATTTACCAGTAATAACAAATTCGTTGTCACCTTGGAATGTATTGTAAACAGGTGTAGCAGTTGTATCAATTAAGTGTCTGATAGCTGTTGGTTGTTTACGGTCAACATATTCAGCGTTTAAAACATCGACGTAGCTTTGGTAAGTTGGATCTGAAAGATTATTTTCAGCTTCAACTTTTTCCATATATTTAACTTTGTCAGCACCTAAGGCATCTAAACGACATTGATTGATATGTTTTACATAGTCGTCAATTTCATCAACCATACTTGAGATAATAGCACCCTTCAAATGTTTGCCATATTTAGCAGCATACATTTGAACCAATGCGCCACCCCATGATTGACCAATTAGATAGAAGTTGTCTAATCCTAATTTTTGTCTAACTTCTTCGACTTCTTCTAAGAAATAGTCGTATGTTAGATATTTTTTAGCGATTTCGGGGTCGCTATAGTCGGGTTGATCAGAATACCATGATCCTAGTTGGTCATACATTGTTACTTGGACACCTAAATCGGCAAGTTTTTCACCGAAATTCTCCCAATATTCGTGGTTGCCACCAGGTCCACCGTGTAAGCAAAGTAGTTTGATGTCACCATGGCCTTGGGTATTAGTCCATAAATGGTAGCCATTATCCAATGTCAAAATTGTTGTTCCTTGTTTCATAAGATAGTCACCTTCCTGCAAATGATAGTTCTAAGTATATCGCTATATCCAAGGTCATTTCAAATAATCTATAATATATTTTTAATGATTTTAATAAAAATCTTATTTTAATTATGGAAAAATATAGCGTAATATTTAAATGCAAATAATATATATGATAAAATTGGTATACACATTTTAAAGAAGGGCGATACGATGAAGAAGTGGGTAATTAGTCTATTGTCTGTGGGGATACTCTGGGGGACATTTGGTGTATCGGGATCAAGTGATCTTGCTCTGCCAAATTCAGTGGAAGAAACAGTTCAAGCAGACGTCAGTAATAACAATGATGAACGAACAATTAATTATGAAGTATATAAGAAAGATTCAAGTGAATTGTCACCAGCAGATACTTTTTTTACAAAGAGTGCTGAGATTTCATCCAATGACGATGGCACTTATAAAGTAACGATTACAGCGGAGATTTCCAATTTGACTAGTTTGGAGGTTACCGCAATCAATGAACAAAATCCTAGTGAATCCGCTAGTTATATGAAAAATGACAAAAAGTATGTCGACATTAGTTTCAATATTAAACAATTGTCTGATCTAGAAAAGCCGATAGACGGTACGGTTCAGACGAAGTTAATCAACTATAATATCAATAAAACAGATGTGAGTTTCAAATTTGATTCCAGTAGTTTAGATGAATTAGGACCGAAAAAATCATTTTCTGATAGTTTGAAATCAATTACTGATGCGGAAACAGAGAATAATTCAGTAGATACTACGGATACAACTATACTAAAGAAGAGCAAGCAAGATAGTAATATTATTGCGACACCTGATAGTAGTACACAGACAGAAAATACTAACGATAACAAGGGTAATGATAGAACTATTTTAAAAGAATTGACCTATAAAGTTGATAAAAGTGTGGGGGACGGGGCACTGATTTCACCGTACTTTACCAATACAGCCAAGGTAATTCAAGATTCAAATGGTACTTATTATGTAGAACTGACGGTTAAGTACCCTAAGAAGTTTGGTAATTCAGCTATAAAAATTAATTATCTTAATCATCAAAAACCAATCAACTTAAGCTTTACGAGTGTGGGAGATAGCAATTATCTTAGAGTTGCTTTTCCAATCAGTAGTATGATGGCTTTAAGTAAGGATATTGATGGAAATGTATCGTTGAATTTGCCTGAATTTGGAATTGATAAGAACCTTAATTTCAAGTTAGATTTTGGAAGTGTAAACACAGCGGATTTGACAAGTTTAACTAATAATTCCGATCTTCCTGGTCTTTTGTCTAAATTAGGTAAAGTTGATTCGGAAACGGTTAGGTCCGATAAGACGGATTCAACAAAGAATAAGCTCATTACTTTGCCGCAAACGGGTGAACAAACTGATGGTGCCTTAGGTGTTATTGGTGGTCTGCTTTTGATTTTGTGGATTGTCTTGATAAAGGAAACCTATTTGAAAAAATAAACTAAGTTCTGTGCAAAGTCACAGGCTTTTTTTTACAATTAAATCTACCAGTTAAGGAGAAAATTATGGGAGATTTCGATGAAAAAGATGTTGTGACTCTCTGTGGTCAAATTGGCACAGTACTTTTGGAAAATGGTGCTGAAACGTCTCGAGTAGAGAATACAGTTGAATATATTGGGCGAGCCGTAAATATGCCAGTGATTTGTCACGCTACCATGACTGGTATTTTTGTCAGCTCCGAAAAAACAGCGACGACTAGGATATTTAAAGTACGTGTAGGAGATTTTAATTTACAAAAAGTTGATAAGATAAATACTCTTTCTCGAAAGTTCTCACAACATGAATTGACTTTCTCTGAGTTAAAAAATGCCGTGGTAGAAGTTGAATATGACACCTCTGATTTTACTTGGTGGCAGAAATGGTTAGGAGCGGGGTTAGTCTCAGTTGCACCGATGTTACTCTTTAAGGCTACTTGGTTTGATCTCTTTTTATCGTTTTTTGTTTGGATCATGGGTTATGTTATGACGCAATTTGTAGGGAAGCATTCCAAAATACCTTATATTTCTGTGGCGGTCGGTGGTTTGACTATTAGTATTCTGGCTCATGTTCTAGCAATTTCAGGAATAGCTACTAGTGCTAATAGTATTATCATTAGTTCCTTAATGCCTTTAGTGCCAGGTGTTCCCATGACCAACTCTTTGCGAGAGATAATTGAGCGAAATACCATTTCAGGATTAGTTAGAGCGACTGACGCTATCATGGCAGGAATTTCAATTGGTAGTGGCGTGGTAATCGGTCAAATTTTGATTAAAGCAATTGTGGGAGGAATGTAAAATGCAGATTTTATTAGGTTTTGTTTTTGGGTTCCTTTCCAGTGTGGGCTTTGGAATCATTACTAATAATCCGAAGAGAACCTTAATACCAGCTGGTTTGATTGGCGCAATTGCTTGGGTCGTTTATATAATCACTGGTTGGTACACTCATGGTGTTATTATGCCTAATCTTTTAGCGGCAATAGTAATAGGGCTGCTGGGAAATTTTGCGGCCATTTTAGTTAGGGCGCCAGTAAATATTTTTTATGTACCATGTTTGGTTTCTTTAGTCCCCGAAATTATTATCTATAATAGTATGAAAAATTTTACCTTAGGATATGATGGCTTAGCTGCTCATGGCTTAATTAAGGCAGTGACCGTAGGGATGTCATTAGCTATTGGTTTTGTGATAGCTGAAGCTATAGCTAGTAAAGTTTATCCACCATTTAAAAAGTATTTGGAGAAAAGAAGGACAAGAATAAGGCGTAACAAACGTTTAGATTGAGCATTAAACCCCAAAGAGCTCGATAATCAGAATATGATTACCGAGCTCTTTGGGGTTGTTTTTTACTATTCTTCTTTGTTGTCGTCGTTATTGTCATTTTTCTTACTGTTTTGTTGTTTACTCCATTCGGAGTGAGTCATTAAGTCATCAACATTTAATGTGATCTTATCGACTTCTTTACCAGTCATTTCTTTTACTGAGCGAGCAACGCTATTAACGACTCTATCAAAGATTTGTGGGGCTGATTTTCCATATTCTAAAATAGCCTTCAATTCAAATGATAATTTATCGTCCTCATTTTCTACATCAACGCCCTTAGTAGGATTGTCAACGAATCTGTCAGTTAAATTACTGATAGCACCGCCACTTAGTGATAAAACACCATCAATCGAGTGGGCTGTTTGACTAGCAATTTTTTCTAAAACCTTATCTGAGAAATTCAATTCCTTTTGAACTGACTTCGCTTGTGAACCTTGTGAGTTTTGTGAGTTTGTTTGTGAATTAACCATTTTAAATTACCCCTATTCTAATTGACACGATTATTATCGTTAGATTTGTTTTGTCTTTGCCATTCTTTTTTAGTCATAACGTCACTAATGTAGACATTAATTTCGATGACTTTCAAACCAGTCATACTTTCAATTGCGGCGCTTACTTCTTGAAGAATATTTTCAAAGACCCGGTGAGCGTCTTTGCCATATTCAAGAATAATTTCCAAGTCCAGAGCAGTTTGTTTCTCACCAACGTCAACGTCAATACCTTTGGTAATGTCGTTTTTACTACGAATCTTGTCGGCAAGATTGTCGAAAACATTCCCATTCATGGAGAGAATTCCATCAATATCTTGGATCGCCATGCCAGCTATTTTGGCAATCACGTCTTCATTAAATTTTAATTTGCTGTTTTTCATCAAATCAACGTTCAATTGTTGTGCTGTCATGAGTTACTCCTTTATTTGTAAAATTTTGGTGATCCTTGTACGTAGATCACTCTTGTCTTTAGAAGAACCTGTCACGGTGGCGACTAAATATCCAACCATCCCGGCTAGTACTACTAATAATAAGTTTCCAAAGCCTAAGACGATCCAGATAATAACTAAGACGCTTCCGATAATAGAACCGATTATGCCTCTTTTCATAATATTATCCTCACACTACTTTGACTTTTTCGTTATTTAGATTAGGTTTCAAATCAACCGTTGTCTTCTTAATAGGAATACTTAGGTGTTGTGAAAGTTGTTCATTAGCAATCCGTTTGATCTGTTCGCCTTGTTGTTTCAAGTTTTGACTTTCGCTACTGAGAGCTGAGATGAACATCTTTGCCTGACGATTTTTACCTAAAATTTTTAGGTCGACATCAACTTTGGTAAGTGATGGGATTTCCCGAACTTTTCTCGTAATAATTTTTTCAATAGAATCTTTAGAAATACGTAATTTTCCATTGGAAGAATTAAAACTAACCTCTTGATGTTTCGTCGGAACGAAGATGGCATACATCATTAAAACTATGAAAACGATTGCCGAGATAATCGCAAAGACTAAAGCTGTGTAGAAGAAGAAATCTCGTGAGATTGGTAAGCTATTAGTCCAATTGATTACTGGTACTAACGGATATGTTAAAGCAACAAACCATAAAACCTGAAGCAATCCTAAGATAGATGCAACTATGAGAATACCTTTCGATATTTTTTTCATAATTTTTACCTACGCTCTTTTATTTATGCTGCTGAAGATCCAAGTGGTTAAGAGTACTACGATCACGGCTCCGATGATAGCTGGAACAATTGCCATACCGGCAATGTTTGGTCCCCAAGCTCCAAAGATACTTTCACCAAGCCAAGCTCCGATTAGTCCTCCAACGATATTACCGATCCACCCCCAAGGCATGTCTCGATTGATAATCATACTAGCTACGGCCCCGATTACGGCACCAACTATAATAACCCACAATGCATGTAACATATTAACCATTCCCTTCATCCAAGAAATTAATATTTCTTTTATTTATAAATCTATATTAAAAAAATTCTGGTAACTTTGTCTAGTAATAACTAATCAAAACTATAAAAAAAATATAATAAGCAAATTTAAGTTAATTAAATAAAACTTGATGACTATCAATTTTTTATACGGCACTTGCTATTAGAATAGGTCTTGTAAGTTAAGTCAGTGAGTTACATGACTTTGATAAATGATAATTAAGTGGGGTAATTGAAATGATTAAATTAAATGTTTGGATCACGAAACACCAAAATAAAATCACAGCTTCAATTGCTATTCTTATTGCGTTGAGTTTGATTTCAGAATTTCTACTCAAACTACCAACGCTTGGAACGGCAATGATGATTGTTGCAAGTATTATTGGGGCAATCCCGGTGGCACTGCATGCGATATCAGCTTTGCAGAATAAAGTAATCAGTATCGAATTATTAGTGACAATTGCCGTTATCGGTGCTTTTATTATTGGCGAATATGAAGAATCAGCTGTTGTTACTTTTCTATTTCTCTTTGGTAATTTCTTGGAACAAAAGACTTTGGAGAAGACACGTTCTTCAGTGAAGAGTTTGACAAAAATGGCACCAACCACCGCTGAACTAGTTAATGAAGATGGTAAGACTGAAACAGTCGATGTTGATGATTTGGATGAAGGGGATCATGTTCTAGTTAAGCCTGGTGGTCAAATTCCCGTTGATGGCAAGATTATTGCTGGAACAGGTTATATGAATGAGGCTTCAATTACTGGTGAATCAACTCCAGTTGAAAAGGGACTCGGAGATCAGGTTTTTGCCGGTTCAATCACAGATAATGGAACAATTACGATTGAAACAACTTCTGTTGGTGAAGATACTACCTTTGGTAAAATTATTGAATTAGTTGAAGAAGCACAAGATAGTCAATCACCCGCTGCACGTTTTATTGATAAATTTGCGACATATTACACACCAGCTGTTTTAATCATTGGAATCTTAGTTTGGGCTATTACTCAAGACTTTGCACTAGCAATCACAGTGTTAGTTTTGGGATGCCCTGGTGCTTTGGTTATCGGTGCGCCAGTTTCTAACGTAGCCGGAATCGGTAATGGTGCTAAGAATGGTATCTTGATGAAGGGTGGAAATGCTGTTAATACATTCTCACACGTTGATACTTTGGTACTTGATAAGACTGGTACTTTGACGACTGGCAAGATGTCAGTTACAGAAGTAACCAACTTTGGTAAGAATAAGAATGAAATGATGGCTTTGCTTTCTGGCGTTGAACAGACTTCTGATCATCCATTGGGACAAGCAATTGTTAAGTACGCTAATGATCTCGGTGTAACAGATACTCCTAAATTGCCAGAACTCGATACAGTTAAAGGGCAAGGCTTAGTTGGCCAAAACGAAGACTTCAAGATTCTTGTCGGTAACGAACGTCTTATGAAAGCTAATGATATTAAGATTTCTGCTGCACAAAGAAAAGCTATCGACAGTCGGATGAATGATGGTGATTCAGTCGTTTTAATGGCAATCAATGGTGAATTACGTCTCGTCGTGGGTGTTAATGATCAATTGAGATCAGATGCTCGTGAAGGTTTACAAGCTTTAAAGGATGCCGGTTTGAAGAGAATCGTCATGTTGACCGGTGACAACAAGGTGGCTGCTCAAAGAGTTGCCGACAGATTGCCAATTGATGAAGTTCATGCTGAACTATTACCTGAGGACAAAGTTGAATTTGTAAAGAAATTCAAACAACAGGGTAGTACCGTAGCCTTTGTTGGTGATGGAATCAATGATTCACCATCCCTTGCTACTGCTGATATTGGTATTGGAATGGGTAGTGGAACTGATGTTGCGATTGAAACATCTGATATTATCCTAGTTAAATCAAGTTTTGACGCTTTGGCACATGCTTATAAGTTATCGAAAAAGACCGTTGCCAATACGAAGGAAAATATCATTATTGCGGTAGGAACAGTTGCTCTATTGTTGCTTGGCTTAGTTGTCGGAGTAATTCATATGGGTAGTGGAATGTTTGTCCATGAAATAAGTATTTTAGTCGTTATCTTCAATGCGATGAGATTAATTAGAAATAAATCTAAAAAACTTGATACAAATCAAGTTCTTAAAACAGCAAACTAAGTAAGATAGTATTTGTAAGTTAGATAAAAGCAAATGGAGGAATCAATTATGGCAAAAGCAATTTTACAATTAGGTGAATTAACATGCCCATCATGTTTAACAAAGATTCAAAAGGGTGTTGAAAACCAAGATGGCGTTTCAAATGTCAAGGTTCTCTTCAACGCTGGAAAAGTTAGAGCAGATTTTGATGAGGATACAACTTCCGCAGATAAAATTTCTGATGTAATTAAAGATTTAGGCTATGAAGTTAAAAAAGTTAAAGTTAAGGAGACTAAGTAATGGCAAAATTAACAATTGATGAAAAGTTTGCAGCAGAACAAAAGCAAGCTGACGCAGATCACCACAAACCAACCGCAGGGGCAATGACAGGACATATCGTCTCTAATCATTTCTTATTGAATATCAAGTTGCACCAAATCAAATGGTTCGTTAAAGGCGCAAACGCTGAGAACTATAAGGCTGTTTTGAATCAAACAATTGACGAAAACAATGCTTGGTATGATAAGATTGCTGATGAATTATTAGATGAGGGCGAATTGCCACCATCAACTATGAAAGAATATACTGAATATTCCATGCTTGAAGAAGACGGCAAGAACAAGTACATGAAGGCAGAAGACATGCTACAAACAGTCGTAGATGACTTTAGTACTGACAATATGTTCGTAACTCGTGCTATCAAGTTGGCTGAAAATGAAGATCGTCCATTCATGGCACAAGTTCTAGTACAATTACTTGGCTTCAATAATCACCAAATCAGAATCTATCAAGCACTACTTGGCAAATCAGCTAAGGAAGGCTTTGAAGAAGAGGATGACGAAGACTTCGATTAAGGAGAGATAATTAATGGCAAAGTTAGCGCATGACCATACGGCAGAAGATTGTGTCGAGTTGGTCCCAATTTTTAAAACCCTATCGCAAAAGGATATTGAAACTGTGGCAACTCTAGTAACGCATCACCATTATAAAAATGGCGAATACATCTTTTCCGCTGGGGATGTTGCTGATTCGTTAGTTATCGTGGCTCACGGACAGGCAAAAGTTTTCCAAATGTCAGCGAGTGGGAAAGAACAAATGTTACGTGTCTTGCAGACTGGTGATTTCGATGGAGAGGCAGCCTTGTTCTCTGATGCTGAACATAGCAATTTTTCACAAGCATTAATGGATACCGATGTTTGTCAGATTTCTAGAACAGATTTCCAAAAATTGATGCAAGAATCCCCGGCATTGGCAGTAAATATGGTCAATGCCCTAGGTCGAAGAATCGTCCAGTTGGAGCAACAAACTGCTGAAGTTACTACTTCCAGTGTTGAAAGCCGATTGGCAAATTACTTGTTGGAAACAAGTGCCGGTTTGGATGAAGAAGTTTTCACCTTACCACTTAAGAAAAAAGATATTGCAACATACCTAGGAACGACCCCTGAGACAATCAGTCGGAAGTTAACACTTTTAGTTAAGCAAGGTATGATTGAAAAGATTAGTAATAATAAATTTAAAATTTTAGATGAAGACAGGCTGATGATGATAGACTAGAGCCGTTTATATCTAAGTTATAAAAAGCAAAAAGACACCAAGTATCTCGAATAGAAGATATTTGGTGTCTTTTTTGCTTTATTCTAATATAATTCTAATTTAAAATATTTTGATTATTTGAAAGAAAATACTATTGGAATAATAATTATACTCAAAAGAAGAAACAAATAAAGGGTTTATTTTTTTTTTTTTTTTGAACTAATATTAAATATAAATTAGAACATTAAAAAATATTAAGAAAGAAGCCGTAGTACAAATGATAAAGAAAATGATTAAGAAACATCCAATTTTAATCTTGTTAGTAACTTTTCTAACAATTTCAACCAATGCACTGGAAACTGTTGCTAATTTGATACTTGTTTATGCAATAGATACTATCATTGATCGTAAAGTAAAACTTTTCTTGACGTTACTGGCAATAATGATTTTAGGATATTTAATCCATTGGGTAACTGGTTATTATACTCGAGTTCTCGAAGAAAAATTGATCCAAAAAGAGAATCATGATATACGGCAAAAATATATGGAAAATCAGATGTCCACGGCTTTAGAAAACGACTTAGATTCCGATAAGATGATTAATGTGGTCACTAATGATGTTCTGTTGTTCGACCAACAATACTTAAAGGGATTTTACGAATTATTCAATTGTATCTTCGGTATCGTTTTTTCAGCGATTGCTTTGGTTTACTTACATTGGTCACTTTTGCTTCTATCAATCGTGATGACAGTTTGTTTGTTGCTAGTCCCTAAAATCGTTGGTAAGAGATTAAGAACCACAACGAAGAATATTTCTAATAATAATGACGAACTGTTGAAGAAGTTAAATGATTGGACTAAAGGATACAAGGATTTATTGTGGAATGGTGCGCTTTTCCAACTGTGGAATCAAACTCGGCACCAGTTTCACAAATTGGAGAATTCGTATGTTGATCAAAAAAAGGCACAACAGACTGCGGCCCAATTAGGAGCTTTTATAAATATAGTGGCACAAGCTGCAATAATTGCATTAGCTGGTTATTTAGCAATCAAAAGTATAGTTTCTATTGGTGTTGTAATGAGTGCCGGTAATCTAGCTTTTCAGTTGTTTGGGTCAGTTTCTGTAGCAACAGATAGCATTATTCTTTTACAATCTGGATCTTCAATCAAAGATAAAATTGAGTCATTAACAAAAGACATTCACGTCAATGATTCCGAAAAGAAACAAAATCAAAGTGCCTTGGATGATGTTAAAAAGATTGAATTGAGTAATTTATCTTATACATATAAGAATGGCACACGAATAGCATATCCTGATATTAAGATAGATAAAGGAGATAAGGTCGTAATAACTGGACCAAGTGGAAGCGGAAAAACAACGCTCATAAACCTTTTGACCGGACGAATGAACAATTATAATGGTTCATTAAAATTGAATGATATTGAGTATTCTAATTTTAATAAAATTTCATTTTTAAAAGTATTCGGGATACAGCCTCAAAAATATCATATATTCAACGATACTATTTCACGAAATATTACCTTGTCCAATGGAAATTACAATCAAGAACAAATAGATAGAGCAATTCAAAAAGCACAGTTGACACAAAAAGTATCGACCTTGCCTAAAGGGTTAGACACATTGATTAGTTCTGGAAGCGAAACTTTATCTGGTGGTGAACTACAGCGGGTATCTTTGGCAAGATTCTTTATAAGAAAGCGTCCAGTTCTAATAGTTGATGAAGGGACCTCTGCCTTGGATAAAAAGAATGCTGAAAAAGTAATGGACGTACTAGTTAAGAATAAAGAATTAACATTATTCGTAATTACACACAGCATTGATCAAAGCATACTTAGATTATTTAATAAGCAAATTGATCTTTCAGAATAAATTAATGTAGAGGTACTATTCGATTAGAAATCACTTATTAGAATTACTTTGGCTTTTTTAGTGATTTTAAGTAATAGTTGTCCGTACCAATAAGAAATAATGATAAAATGAGAATAGTTGAATTGTTTTGGTAAGGAGGTGAGATGTTTATTGGAAACAAAATACGAAATGGTCGAAAAAGATATCAAAGAAAAGATTTTATCTGGTTCTTATGCCATCAACGATAAGCTACCGACTGAATCAGCTATGATGAAAACTTATCAAGTCAGTCGTTACACGATTAGACGAGCTATCAGTGACCTTGAAAATGAACAATTTATTTATACGATTCAAGGCGGTGGGATGTTTGTCGATGATTGGCAAAAGAAAATACGTCAAGAGCCCTTAGAGAATAAGCAGATTGGTGTAATCACAACCCATATTGCTAATTATATTTTTCCCAATATAATTACGGGAATTGATCGTTATATTTCAAACGAAGGTTATACGATTCTATTAGGGAATACCCAAAATGATCCTGAGAAAGAAAGAACTAGTTTAGAGGGAATGCTCAACAGTAATATTTCGGGATTAATCATTGAACCGACACAGAGTGCGTTGAGTAATCCTAATAAGGACCTCTTTGATCAATTAGCAACATCAAAATTACCGACAGTTTTTATTAACTCTCACTATCCTAATTTGAAATTTAATTATATTGAAATGGACGATGTTGCTTCAGGCAAGGAAGCTACGGATACCTTGTTTGCAATGGGACATAAGCGGATTTTAGGAATCTTTAAAATTGATGATAGTCAAGGGGTTCATCGTATGAATGGCTATATTAATTCATACCAGACTCACAGTCAGTATTCATATTTAAGTGAGATCGTCATGTATCAATCAACTGATAATCTACATGCACTTTTCCAAAGAATTGAAACCATCTTTAGACGTGAAGACCACCCAAGTGCCGTTGTGTGTTATAACGACCAATTAGCGATCCAAATAATGGATTTGATTCGGACTCTGAATCTCAAGGTTCCTGATGATATTTCAGTGATTGCTTTTGACAATTATCAACTATCGAAGTACATTGCTCCCAAGTTGAGTACCGTTCAACATCCTAAAGAAAAGATGGGTCGACAGGCAGCTAAAATGCTCTTCGACTTGATGGATGGAAAGAAGGTACCTCCATATATAAAGTATGAACCAGAAGTAATTCTAAGAGAATCGACACGCAAGATTAATTAAATATGCTAGAAAATAATTTTAAATAAGCGACAACAATCGAATTGTGATTGTTGTCGCTTATTTTTTAGATGAAATTTATTTTTGAAAGATTAATTATAATAATAAATCCATTGATACGTACGAATATCAATGGATTATTAAATTGTTATCAGTATAAATATGCTAGAAAGCAATAATACAGCCTTGATTTATCCGTACAAATAAAGTAAGATGACTTTGTTGAAGAAAACGGTTACAAAATTGTTTGTTAAATAAGGAGGTATGACTTATGGGAAATTCAAAAAAGATTTCACGAGGCTTTATTTACTTCTTTGGTTCATTCGGAGGAATTCTATTTGGTTATGATATTGGTGTAATGACTGGTGCTTTGCCATTCTTACAGAGTGATTGGAATCTTCAAAACAGTGCCGGAGTAGTTGGAATGATTACATCGGCCGTGATGTTTGGAGCTATCTTTGGTGGAGCTTTGGCCGGGAAATGGTCAGATAAAATTGGGAGAAGAAAGATGATCTTGATTTCAGCATTAATTTTTGCTGCAGGATCTTTACTATCAGGAGTTGTTCCCAACAATGGTCAGTATTATTTAATAGCCGTTCGAATTTTTCTAGGATTGGCGGTTGGTGCTTCTTCCGCTTTGGTACCAGCTTATATGTCAGAAATTGCACCGGCTAATTTAAGAGGACGGTTAACCGGAATCAATCAAACGATGATCTGTACGGGAATGTTACTTTCTTATGTAGTTGATTTCTTACTTAAAGGTCTTCCGGAACAATTTGCTTGGCGCTTGATGCTTGGATTAGCAGCTGTACCCGCAGTTATCTTGTTCTTAGGTGTCTTGAAACTACCAGAATCACCAAGATTTTTGGTTAAAAATAATCGTCTCGATGAAGCTAAGACGGTTTTGTCATTTATTAGACCAGCAGATGAAGTCGAAGCGGAGTTAAAAAATATTCAAGAAACAGCAACAGATGATAAGGCAGCAACAAACAATGTATCGCTCAAAACAATGTTTAGTGGAAAATATCGTTACTTAGTAATTGCCGGTATCGGTGTAGCAGCCTTTCAACAATTTCAAGGTGCCAATGCAATCTTTTATTACATTCCATTGATCATTGAAAAAGCTACTGGAAGAGCCGCAAGTTCAGTTTTGATGTGGCCTATCGTACAAGGAGTATTGCTGATACTGGGATCATTATTGTTCTTAGTAATTGCCGACAAGTTCAATCGAAGAACCTTGTTAACACTTGGTGGGACTGTAATGGGATTATCATTTATTTTTCCAGCAATTTTAAATTTGTTATTTCCAAATCTAAATTCAATGACAATTATTCTTTTCCTAAGTATTTACGTGGCATTTTATTCCTTTACTTGGGCACCACTAACTTGGGTACTTGTGGGCGAAATATTCCCCTTGGCAGTTAGAGGCCGAGCATCAGGAATCGCTTCTTCAGCTAATTGGGTAGGATCATTTTTAATTGGATTGATGTTCCCAATCATGACTGAACATATGCCCCAAGAAATGGTATTTGCTATTTTTGGAATAATTTGTTTACTCGGAGTTTTGTTTATTAGAACTAGAGTACCTGAAACTAAAGGACATACATTGGAAGAAATTGAGCAACAAGGTGTTGTCAAAGAAAACGATAACAAAAATAAATCTATAAAGAGTTCTGCTATCAATAATTATTAGGAAGTGATTTGGATGAATTTAGTTGAAATATCAAAAGCCATTGCGACAGGTCATACTTCTTTAGGAATTGAACTAGGATCGACCAGGATTAAAACAGTTTTGATTACAGAAGACTATAAGACTATCGCCACAGGTAGTTATAACTGGGAAAACCAATATCAAGATGGTATCTGGACCTATTCGCTCGATGATGTTTGGAAGGGAATTCAGAACAGTTATGCTGCAATGTCAGCTGAGGTCCAAAGCAAATATCATAAGCCAATATTAAAAATAGGTTCAATTGGAATCAGTGCGATGATGCATGGATATTTAGCCTTTGACAAAGCCGATAAGTTGTTAGTTCCATTTAGAACTTGGCGCAATAATATTACAGCGGATGCGGCCAAAGAATTGACTACCGCATTTGATTTCAATATTCCTCAGAGATGGAGTATTGCTCACTTATATCAAGCTATTTTAAATGACGAACCACATGTAGCTAATATTAATTTCATGACTACTTTGGCAGGCTATGTTACTTGGAAAATTTCTGGAGTTAAGGTTTTAGGAATTGGCGATGCTTCAGGAATGTTTCCGATTGATGAGAAGACAGGTTCTTATTCACAGAATATGTTAGATAAATTCGATAATTTAAAATTGGTTAAGAAATATCCTTGGCAAGTTGAAGATTTATTACCTGAGGTAAAAAAAGCTGGAGAAATGGCTGGAAAGTTATCTTCACAGGGAGCTAATTTACTTGATCCTACAAAGAAACTAACAGCAGGCAGTATCATTGCTCCTCCAGAAGGCGACGCTGGAACTGGTATGGTCGGGACTAATAGTGTTCGTGAACGAACTGGTAATATCTCTGTTGGAACATCGGCTTTTTCAATGGTCGTATTAGAGAAGCCTTTGAAGAAGGTCCACAACAATATTGATGTCGTAATGACACCTGATGGTTCAGCTGTAGCAATGGTCCACGTTAATAATTGTTCATCTGATATTAATGCTTGGGCGGGATTGTTCAAAGAATTTGCTACGAGATTGGGAGTTCATCTTCCAGCCGACAAATTATATGAAGCTTTGTTCTTGGAAACTACTAAATCTGATCCGGATGCCGGTGGCTTAGTAAATTACGGCTATCAATCAGGTGAGAATATCACTGATATAAAAGATGGTCGGCCACTATTTGTCAGAACACCAAATAGCAAGTTCAATCTACCTAACTTTATTTTGACGCAGCTATATTCAGCCTTTGCACCTTTAAAAATTGGAATGGATTCTTTGAGCAAAGAAGAAAACATTAAAACAGATGTGATGATTGCTCAAGGTGGTCTCTTTAAAACACAAATAATGGCGCAACAAGTTCTTTCAAACGCTTTGAATTTGCCAATTACAGTTATGGAAAATGCTGGCGAAGGTGGACCTTGGGGCATGGCAATCTTAGCAATGTACGCCAAAGATAGTCACGGATTGAAATTAGGCGATTACTTAGATAAAAATGTTTTCACAAATTCAGAAAGTATGACTTTAAGTCCAGAACCCACAGGAGTTAAAGGATATGAAAAGTTTACACAGCAATATATTTCAGGATTATCAATTGAGAAGATTGCTGGAAATTTGAAAGGAGAAAATAATGCTCGAAAAGTTGAAGCAAGAAGTCTATGACGCCAATATGCGTTTACCAGCTTTAAATTTAGTTACGTTTACTTGGGGGAATGTTTCAGGAATTGACCGTGAGAAAGGTTTGTTCGTTATCAAACCATCTGGTGTGGAATATGGATCACTGAAACCTCAAGATATGGTGGTTGTTAATCTAAAAGGTGAAGTTGTAGAAGGCAATTTGAATCCTTCTAGCGATACGCCAACTCATACAGTTTTGTACAATGAGTTTCCTGATATTGGTGGTATCGTCCATACTCATTCACCTTGGGCAGTCTCATTTGCTTCTGCTAATATGGATGTCCCTGCAGCCAGCACTACTCACGCTGATACTTTTTATGGGGATGTTCCAGTCTCTGATCCTTTGACGAAAAAAGAAATTGAAGAAGGATATGAAGAGAATACTGGTAAAGTTATCGTTCGTACTTTCAAAGAAAGAGGTATTGACCCAGAAGCAATTCCAGCTGTATTAGTAAGTCAACATGGTCCATTTGCTTGGGGTAAGACGCCTGATAAAGCCGTTTATAACGCTAAAGTTTTAGAGGTGGCTGCGGAGATTAGTTATCACGCATTGCAGCTTACTAGAGATGATATTAGAGTTCCACAATACTTATTAGATAAACATTATTATCGAAAACATGGTAAGAACGCCTATTACGGCCAAACGAATGCTAAATCGAAAACACATGCTGAACACGTTTTGAATAATTAAAAATGGGAGAAAATATTATGAAGAATATGAAAGATTATGAATTTTGGTTTATTACTGGTAGTCAATTCTTATATGGACCTGAAACTTTGAAATCAGTTGAAAGAGATGCTAAAGAAATTGTTGATAAGTTAAACGAATCCAAGAGCTTGCCTTACCCAATTAAATTCAAGTTGGTTGCAACAACAGCTGACAATATCACTAAAATCATGAAGGAAATTAATTATAACGACAAGGTAGCTGGTGTGATTACTTGGATGCATACTTTCTCACCTGCCAAGAATTGGATTCGCGGAACTAAATTATTGCAAAAGCCGTTGTTACATCTAGCTACTCAAAAATTGAATTATATTCCTTATGACACGATTGATTTTGATTATATGAACTTGAACCAATCAGCTCATGGTGATCGTGAATACGCCTTTATCAATGCTCGTTTGCACAAAAACAACAAGATCATCTCTGGTTATTGGGGAGACAAAGACATTCAAAAAGATATTGCTAAATGGATGGACGTTGCTGTCGCTTACAATGAATCCTTTAATATCAAAGTCGTTACTTTTGGTGGCAAGATGAGAAACGTTGCTGTTACTGATGGTGATCGGATTGAAGCTCAAATCAAATTTGGCTGGACGGTCGATTACTGGGGTGTAGCTGATTTAGTTAAAGAAGTAAATGCTGTTTCTGAGAGTGATATTGATAATAAATATAAAGAACTTCAAAATGAGTACGATTTTAACGAAGGCGACAACGCTTCTGAAAAATTTGAACACAATACTAAGTATCAAATTAGAGAATACTTTGGTATTAAGAAATTCATGGATGACAGAGGCTACACAGCTTTCACAACTAACTTTGAAGATCTAGAGGGCTTGGAACAATTGCCAGGATTAGCTGTTCAACTTTTGAATAAAGAAGGTTATGGATTTGCTGGTGAAGGTGACTGGAAGACAGCTGCTTTAGACAGATTGCTTAAGATTGCTGCTCACAACAAACAAACTGGATTCATGGAAGACTACACACTCGACTTACGCAAAGGACATGAAGCTATTTTAGGCTCACACATGTTGGAAGTTGATCCAACAATTGCTTCTACTAAGCCAAGGGTTGAAGTACATCCACTAGATATTGGTAATAAAGCCGATCCCGCAAGACTAGTATTTACTGGTTCTCAAGGGGATGCAGTCGATGTAACTATGGCTGATTTTGGTAAGGAATTTAAATTGATTTCTTACGATGTTGAAGGAAATAAGCCAGAAAAGGAAACACCACATCTACCAATCGCAAAACAACTTTGGACACCTAAACAAGGTTGGAGAAAAGGTGCAGAAGAATGGCTAACTGCTGGTGGTGGACACCATACCGTTCTTTCATTCGCTATTGATTCTGAACAAATAACTGATTTGAGTAAGATGTTTGGCTTAACTTATGAGAATTTGAATTTGAAGTAACTAACAGGGTAAAAAAAACATAAAAACTGGCAAAATCCTACAATTATATCTATAGGATTTTGCCAGTTTTTATTTAGAGATATTTCAAAGAATTTATGTAAACAGATTATCCGAACAATTCAATAGGAATCGTTGACTTGGTTCGTGAAACAAGCTATGTTTAATGCAATAAATGAATAAATGGGAGAAATAATATGTTTACACCTGAAGATATTTTAGAAAAAAGTATCAATGCGGGCGTGGGTAAATTGAAGAAATCGCTGATTGCCAAGATGATTCTTGGTTTTATCGGTGGTGCAATGATTTCAATCGGTTTCTTGGCCTATGTCAGAGTTAGTGCTTCAATTCCGAAAGACCTAGCAAGTGTAAAAGCTTTTGTGGGGGCAACTGTCTTTCCAATTGGGCTGATTATTATTTTGTTAGCTGGAGGGGAACTAGCTACAGGAAATATGATGGCAGTTGGATCAGCTATTTTTGCCAAGAAACTGTCGATTAATGACTATTTGAAGAATCTAGCGATAATCACGTTGTTTAATTTCTTGGGAGCAATTTTTGTAGCTTACTTTTTTGGTCATGTAGTTGGTTTAACACATGTAGCACCATTTCAACAAAGCGTGATTACCATAGCCGCAAGTAAAACCAGTGCGAGTTTCCTATCCGCTTTTATTTCCGGTATTGGCTGTAACTGGTTAGTTGGCTTAGCCGTTTGGCTGTCTTATGGAGCTAAAGACGCGGCTGGTAAGATTATGGGGATTTGGTTTCCAATCATGATTTTTGTAGCCATTGGGTTTCAACATAGTATCGCTAACTGTTTCATTATTCCAGCAGCCATTTTCGAAGGTGGCAGTACTTGGAATTTGTTCTTGCAAAGCTTTGTTCCAGTGTACTTGGGTAATATTCTTGGTGGATTGATTTTTGTGGCTGGTTTTTATTACTTAAGTTATCAAAATCGACACCATTCGAAATATAGAAGTAAAGTTTTACAATTTCTCATGAATTAGGTTCAAAATCAGTTCTACAAAAACAATTGGAATCGATTGACCATCTGTTACAGAACGATTGGCAAAAGTTGCTCCTGGTAAAGTAATCGTATTAGGAAAAATTTTTGTTAGTTCAGCTTTGGGATTGGTCGTTATTAAAAAAGAATTCTTTGGCATGTCGTTAGCAATATCTGGTAAAAATTGAGCAAAATCATGCTTGTTACCACTGGCTGAAAAGAGGAGTAAGGTAGATTTCTTGGTCATTGTTAAGGCGATGTGGGCGGAATTGATATAGTCGTTGGAATAAAGGGACGGTTTACCTAGGTCGGATAGGCCATAATATAATTCTTTTGCAGGAAATGACGAGTAGTACGTTCCTAATAGATAATTTAATTCATCATTCATCAAACAATTAATTAAATTGTTAATCTGGTTTTGATTTACTTGCGATATTTGATTGATGACTCTGACATAATCATTTAAAAAGGTGCTAACTAAGCTGTTGGCATCTTTTTTTTGCTTGCCGCTGTGTAGGAAGTGAATTACTTCAAAGCGAAAATCTTTATATCCTTGAAAACCTAAGGTTTGGCAAAATCTCAAAACAGCGGAGGTTGAGGTTTTGGCTTCTGTAGCTAGTTTGGTGATAGTGAAGGTTTCAATATTCTCTGGATGATTAATGATATAGGCACTAACCTTTTGTTCAGATTTAGAAAATTTCTCTTGTTGGTTTTTTATATTGACGATGATATTCATTAATGGTGTACCTCGATTAGATTAAGTAATTTTACTTTACTGGTCTATGAAAATATTGTCAATTTATTTCAACAATTTTGTTGACAATGATAATACAAATAACTTATGATAAAAATATCATATGGAAATGACAAAATTGTTAGGAGGATAATGATATGTCAAAAGAATTGCCAAAAGGATTTCTCTGGGGCGGAGCTACCGCAGATTTCCAATATGAGGGTGGCTTTGAAGAAGGTGGACGAGGGATCTCTTCACATGATTATGAAACTGACGGGTCAAAGGACCATCCTCGCCATCACACAATGAAGATGCCTGATGGAACAATTATTGAACCTAACAGTTCCTTTATTTTGGCGGATCCTGTTCCTAAAGATGCACAGCCAGTATTTTTAGATGATCAGTATTATCCAAGCCACAAAGCAGTCGATTTCTATCATCACTATAAAGAAGATATTAAACTCATGGCAGGTATGGGTTTTAACGTTTATCGCTTTTCAATTTCTTGGAGTCGAATTTTTCCAACTGGAGAAGAGGAACAACCAAATAAAGCGGGCTTAAAGTTTTACGATGATGTTATCAATGAAATGGTTAAATATGGTATGGAGCCGTTGATCACAATTTGTCATGATGAAATGCCAGTCAATTTAGCTTTAAAATATGATGGTTGGAATTCTAGACGTGTGATTGACGATTATGTAAAATACGCCAAAGTTTTGTTTGAACATTTTGGCGATCGCTGTAAGTATTGGTTAACTTTTAATGAAATCAATGCTGTTCGTGGATTCGGACCAACTGGAGTTCGCAATTCACAGGGACAAGATCGCTATCAGGCTGATCACAATATGTTTGTGGCCTCTGCTAAAACCGTTAAAATGGGTCACGAGATGATGCCAAATAGCCAATTTGGAACGATGTTTGCGATGAGTGCGGCTTATGCTGCTACTTGTAAGCCGGAAGATATGTTCCATTCCTTACAAGAAAACCGTGAGAATTGGTATTTCATTGATGTTATGGGACGCGGTTATTATCCTAAATATGCTGATGAACTTTTGCAGCGGCATAATGTTGAAAAATTACAGATGGAACCAGAAGATACCCAGATTCTAAAAGAAGGTCAACTTGATTTTATTGCTTTTAGTTACTATCGTTCCAGCACAACTAAAGCTGGGGATGAATGGTTTAATGTTGGTGGCTCTTCAAACCCTTATTTGAAAGAAACGCCTTGGGGCTGGCCAGTTGATCCATTAGGATTGAGATATACAATGAATGAAATTTATGATCGAATTCAAAAACCAATTTTTATTGTTGAAAACGGAATGGGAGCAATCGACCAAGCTGATGAAAATGGTTATGTGGAAGATGATTATCGAATCGACTATTTGAAAGACCATCTTAGTGCCATGTCTGATGCTATCAATATTGACCACGTACCATGTTTGGGTTATACGATGTGGGCACCAATTGATCTAGTTTCCCTATCTACTGGAGAAATGAAGAAACGCTATGGTTTCGTTTATGTCGATATGGACGACAAAGGAAATGGTACTTTGAAACGGACACCTAAAAAATCTTATAAATGGATGAAACATATTATTGAAACAAATGGTGCAGCTTTAGACGAAACAAATTAGTAGAAAATAGAGCGGAACATAACAGGTTCAGCTTTCGAGTATTAAGACAAATGGACTAGGGTAATCGTACTTTGGTTCTTTCTTAAGTTTGTTTATTCAGATTAATTTAAGCTAAAAATAGCATCTATATTATTGAAAAAAGTCCCTGAAGAGTGGCGCACGGACAAATTTCTATATATAGGTGCCATTTGTGTTTTCATCATTAAAATATAGAACCACTATCTAGTCCGGAATAACAAAGTAAATTGGCTCAAATGTGAAATTATTCTTAGCAACTTGTTGCTTAGAATAAGGCCGAGCTTGAAGACTTTGCCCGATTTTGGGTTTAGCAAAGGCTCCAAGTCGTGCCCACATTGTTCCAGCCAAATTTGCTTTGCTATGGAGGACGGAATTTTTTACTAATCAAAGTTAAGAAAAAGCCGTACTTTGATTACCCTGGTCTATTGTTTTAAGTGGAAAATAGATTTGTTTGATTAATTATTTTTGTAAACTAGATAATTTCTCAAAGTCTTCACTACTCAAGTTAACATTGGCAGCATTGAGGTTATCCTTCAAATGATCTAATGAACTTGTTCCAGGAATTGGAATAATGTTCTTTGAACGCTTCAATAACCATGCCAAAGCAATTTGTGCAGGACTAGCATTGTATTTCTTAGCAATGTCTTCCAAAGGACTGTTGGTCTTAGCTAGATTACCAGTATCTAGTGGGAACCAAGGCAAGAAGGCTATATTGTTTTCTTCGGCGTAATCAACGATTCCATCATCATCCTTGTGGTGACCAACATTGTACATGTTTTCGACTGCATCAATCTTAGCAATCTTTTGAGCAGCTTTTAGTTCGTCAAGTGAAACTTGGCTGATACCGATGTGCTTGATTTTTCCTTCATCTTGCATTTTCTTTAATTCGCCAACTTGATCTTCGATAGGAACGTGGGAATCAATTCTGTGCAAGAACAATAAGTCCTCATGGTCACGATGGAACATTCTTAATGAAAGTTCTACTTCTTGACGAAGAAAGGCAGGCACACCAACCGGAGTCCATTCATTTTCACCAGTTCTAACTTGTCCAACCTTATCAGAAATAAAGATCTTATCTGAATCTGAATATTCTTTCAAAGCCTTGGCCAAATATGAATCAGCAGTCCAAGGACCGTAGGAATCAGCTGTATCAATGAAGTTAACTCCTAGGTCAAAGGCATTCTTGATCAAATCGACGGCGTGATCGGGATCTTTATATGGACCCCAAACTCCTTTACCAGTTAGTTGCATGGTACCGTAGCCTAGGCGATTAACAATAAAATTATCATCAAATTTGAATGTTCCAGCATTTGCTGCGTTATTTTTATCCATCAAAATTCCTCCTAATAATTAACTATTACAATAGTTAGATTAATTAAGTAGTTCATTTTATACAAATATTTACTCCGGAAAATATGAATATTATTGTCACGCAATATGATGTGTTGATATTTTTGAATTGGTTTCGGAATAGTGGTAACATTATATAACTTTAATTTAAGAGGTTACTATGACAGATAAATCTAAAATCAATGAACTAGATGAAAAGAAGATTGAACAGGCACACCTCGATGATGTGGTTGAAAAGATTAAAAAGTCTGAGGATCAACTTCAAGAACATATGAATGTTGCCGAAGAGGATTTAAAAGTTATCAATAACGCTTTTGATGATATTCATTTAGGAATGGATGGCGATTCGATTTCAATGGACGCTGCCCTTTCCATTCACCAGCAACAACAGATGTTGGATGAGCGTAATAATAGTTGGCAACAGTCTAAACAACGTTACGGAATTTTGAAGAAGCTAGAAAAGAATCCATTCTTTGCGCGACTTGATTTTCAGGAAAAAGGTGAACCAAGGGAAGAGACAGTTTACATCGGTTTAAGCTCGTTTACTGATAAAAATGATCATTTTTTGGTTTATGATTGGCGAGCTCCAATTTCTTCTATTTATTATGATGGAAAATTAGGTAAAGTCACTTATATGACTCCTGATGGTGAACAAGAAGTTAATCTATTTTTGAAGCGTCAATTCTTAGTTGAAGATGGCAAGATCAAGGCTTACTTTGATACTCAAGAGACAATTGGGGATCAGATGTTACTAGAAGTTTTGGATGGTAAGTCTTCGACTCATATGAAGGGTATCGTCAAGACGATTCAAAAAGAACAGAACAAGATTATTCGAGACACTACTTCTAAGTTATTGTTTGTTCAAGGAGCAGCAGGTTCTGGTAAGACTTCAGCAATTTTGCAAAGAATCGCCTATCTACTATATAGATACCGTGGGACTTTGACCTCTAGTCAAGTTGTCATGTTTTCGCCTAATTCGCTTTTCAATGACTATATCAAAGATGTTCTTCCAGAAATGGGTGAACAAAATATGGTCCAGATGACTTACAAACAATTCTTGGCACGTCGGTTGCCTAACTTGTCAGTCGAAAGTTTGTCGCAACAATTCGAAACAGTGGTCGATACAGCTAATAAAAATATTAGTAAATTTGTTTCCGATATTGAGTTCTTCAATATTTTGACTAACTACAGCAAGCTACTTGATCAAAGTGGCATGGCTTTTAAAAATATTAAATTCCAAGGTAAAGTATTCATCCCTAAGGAAAAAATTCAAGAAATCTACTATAGTTATGGTCCCCAATATAATCTAGGTAATCGCCTAGACGCAACGGTCGATCGATTGATCAAGATGCTACATCGTAAAATGGGTGCGGAGATGCGTTCTAATTGGGTGTCTGAACGAATTGAAAACTTAGACAAAGAGCAGTTACAAGCACTTTATAATGCGGCTGATCAAGAGTTTAAGAATGGTGACGAAGAGAAGAAGTTTTTGGCCCGTAAGATTGTGGCAGTGACGATGCAAGGCGTTTATAAGTACATCAAGCATTTGCGCTTCTTGAACGTGGCTGGGAACTATTTGAATTTCTTGAAGGCTGTTCCTAAAATTGTTGATTTAGAGCAACGTGGCATTACGAAAGAACAGTGGGAAGAGTACACGACCAATTTCGTTAAGTCATTCAATAGTAAACAAATTTCCATGAATAACCTAAGTCCTTATCTCTATCTATATGATTTGGTAACTGGTAAACATGGTGAACTGGATATGAAATTTGTCTTCATTGATGAAATTCAAGATTACACACCATTCCAATTAGCCTATATGAAATATAAATTCCCTCGGGCTAGATATACGATGTTGGGTGATTTGAATCAGTCCATCTTCACTAAGAAGAATAGTCAGACCTTGTTATCTGAAGCCCAGAGTTTGTTTGAAGCTGATGAAACTAGAGTGGTTCAATTGGTTCATTCGTATCGTTCAACCAAACAGATTACTGACTTTACGAAAGCCATTTTGACCAATGGACAAAAGATCGAACCCTTCAATCGAGAAGGCGATTTGCCTAACTTGTTTATGGCTGATAGTGAGTCTGAGTCACTTAAACAAGTGATGACGCAATTGAAGGTTAATGATAAGCGTAAGTTCACGACAGCTATTATCGCTAAAACTTTGGAAGATGCCGATCATCTGCATGAGCTATTGGAAGAAAAAGGCGTTAAATCAACCTTGATTCGTTCTGAAAATCAAAGATTGGCAACAGGAACAATTGTTTTGCCATCATTCTTGGCTAAAGGATTAGAATTTGATGCTGTAATTATGTGGGATGCTTCTAAAGATAAGTTTGATGAAGATGAGCAACAATTAGTTTATACGATTGCTTCACGGGCAATGCATAAGTTGACTATTGCTTCTATTGGAGAATTGTCACAGTTATTGCAACGAGTACCTGAGAAATTCTATACGAGGGAAAAATAAGATATAGCTAAATTCCTAATTTCTTTAAGTATGCCGTCGTCCACAAAATCCCTGTGGTTTGCGCTGTTACGTGAATCAGGTGCGTAATGATTTCAAAAACAAATAATAAAACCCTGATAGGATTCTAAAGTGCAACACAAAAGTTAGACAAAATTGAATATTGTTAAGCTGATAAGGCATGTTCCCTGTATTCGCGGGGAGTCATGCCTTTTGTTTTTCTTGAGATGCGTCGATTGTTAAACCAATCGACGTACTCCTTAGAAAGTTTCCTAAATTCTTTCATATCTTTACAAGGTGGAAATCCATTGAGACATTCTGTTTTGAATAGATGAAAGAAACTTTCGATTGGCGCATTGTCGAGACAATTTCCTTTGCGAGACATGCTCTGTATAAATCCATCTTCAGAAAGCCTATCAGTATAATAATTTAGTTGATAATGCCAGCCTTGATCTGAATGTATCACTGGGTTGCTTCCTTTAGGTATAACTGTCGTTAATTCATTTAATGTATCCATAATTAATTTACTATTGGGACTATTACTTACTTGGAACGCTAGAACTTCTTTGCTTGCCTCGTCGGTAATTGCGGAAACATAAGCCCATTCGTTATCCCTTAAACGAACTTGTGTGACATCTGTATGCAGGACTTTAAAGGGCTCAGTTTCATTAAACTGTTGATGTAAAATGTTGTGTGCGACCTTTCCAACAGTTCCTTTATATGAGGAATACTTTCCATTTTTATGACGATTATAAAGATTTACTTGAACATTTAACTCATTCATCAAGCGACGAGCTACGGCATCTGCTATGTGAATATCTAGTTTAATTAATCCTTCTTGTACGCGACGATAACCGTAGGTTAGGCGTCCACGACATTTTCCACTTTCAGTAATTTTTAATATTTCAGTTTTTATATCTTTGTACTTATCTACATGATTTTTGATATGTTTACGCTCATCATGGTAAGTGGCCTTTTTAAGTCCAATGGCCTTAAGAATATCGCCTATCTTATACCGTTCTGCTTTTGGAAGAGACTCTTGTTCTACCCTGATCTGATCAACTATTTGTGTTTTTTTGCGTCCTTTGAAGTTCCGAACAGGGTCATTGATTTTTTTAAAATATCATTCTCCAACTTTGTGTCATATAATTCTTGATTCTTCTTTGCGAGTTCCTCGCGAAGTTGATCTAATTCATTCTTGTTTATTAAATGACGTAATTTCTTTTTATCATTTTTCACTTTGGATTTTCTGCCTTTCGGATGAGACTTCAAGGCTTCTATGCCATGTTTATTGAATGCCGTTCTCCAGGAACTAATCTGACACTTGTTAACATCAAATCTGGCGGATACTTCAGCTAAAGTTTCATCATGAGTTTGATAGTAGTTTATCACATCAATTTTAAATTCAGCTGAAAAGCTCCGTTTAGTTTTTTTTCGCTTAAGCGAGTCTACGCCGCTTAAGCGATATTTTTGAATCCAGAAACTGACTTGCCGTTTAGGTAAATTATGTTTCTCTGAGAGACTTTGCATGCTGGTTCTACCTTGGAGGTATTCACCAACAACCTCTGCCTTTAATTTTGAACTGTATTTAACCATATAAAAAGCGCTCCATAACTGTTAGATTTCTTGTCTAACAATTATGAAGCACTTTATTCTATCAGGGTATTTTTTTAATAAATAGTGCTGTTATTCAAAAATTATATGTCTAAATCTATCTGAATAGAAAAAGAAATTCAGTCGGGAGCAAAATCCCTGTGATGGCTCAATAGCCAAATTATTCTTAGCAACTTGTTGCTTAGAATAAGACCGAGTTTTGAGATTTTGCGAACTATGCAAAAGCTCAAAATCGTGTCGGTTATGTTCCAGCCAATCACAGGGATTTTGTGGACGACGGCATACTTATACCAATTTCAATTCATGAGTTCTTCAAAATATCTTTAAAAAATTCGATAGTTATATCAACTAACGGCTTTAAAATAGCTGACATCAATAATAGTAGATCAACAAACAATAATTGGACTAGCCAAGTGGTCGACATGTCTGTTGTAATGTGGAAGTATAGCGCAAATAATCCCAAGAATACCGCCACGAAAACGAAAATATAAGTGATAGTTAATCTTGTAATTTTCTCTGCAATGTTTTCTTTGAGTTTCATGGTTTTTTCCTCCTCAATGGAAATAATAGCCCTCTTTGGTAACGCTTTCATTATAACATTTTTGCGGAATGATAAGTTAAAAGCTTGCACTTGACCTGATAAAATAGATATAGTTTAGGGTATTGTAATTAATTTTGATTGGAGATGAGAATGTGTCCCAGTCCACTTACTGGAATCGCATTGCAGAAAAAGCTAAAAAAGAACAGCGTCCATTTTTTAGTTTGGCACCAATGGAAGCTGTCACTGGTTCAGTATTTCGTCGTGTCGTTATGAAAGCAGCGTCACCGGATGTTTTCTATACTGAATTTACGAATGCTTTAGCCATCACGCACCCTTTAGCTAAGGAGGCTACGAAGGGACGTTTATATATTGATCCTAAAGAGAGCCCTAAGCCAATCGTTCAACTCTGGGGTAACTCTGGTGAAGACTTTGCTAAAGCAGCTGTAGAAGTTAAGAAGCAGGGCTACGAGGCAATTGATATCAATACTGGTTGTCCTGATATTGCTGTTATAAAAAATCATAGTGGAAGTGATTTAATCCGCCATTTTGATACAGCTAAAGAAGTAATCGAAGGTGCTCAAAAAGCAGGATTACCAGTCAGTGTTAAGACTCGCTTAGGCTTTAGTGAAATAGACGAATATAAAGATTGGATTCCTTTCTTGCTAGAACAAAAAATTCCAGTTTTAACAGTCCATGTTAGAACTAAAGAAGAAATGAGTAGGGTTCCAGCACATTATGAATTAATTGATGATTTAATTAAAATGCGTGATGAGATTGCGCCAGATACGCTTTTACAAATTAACGGCGATATTATGAATTATCAAGAAGGAATCAAATTAGCCCAAGAACATCCCGGTGTAGATGGCATTATGATTGGCAGGGGAATTTTCTCCAATCCTTTCGCCTTTGAAAAAGAGCCACAACAACATTCAAGTACTGAACTTTTGAGTTTGTTGCGTTATCAACTTGATTTGTATGATGAATTCGTAGCCAAGGGCATTCCTGGACACTTTGCACCATTGCAAAGATTCTTTAAGATCTATGTTCGTGGAATGAAGCATGCTGCTGAGATTAGAAATGACTTGATGCAAACTAAGACTACCGATGATGCACGTAAAGTTATTGATAAGATTGAAAATAATGGATACTAAAAAATAGACCAAAGTAATCGTAATTGATTACTTTGGTCTATTGTCGTAATGCGCAAATCTTCGTATGATTAACTCAATAAAGTTAGAGTGACACGATTCAAACGTTTCGACAGTTCAAACAATTTATCATAAGTAGGATCTTTTTGATAAAGAGCAATCTTGTCTTTTAATTGTTTCTGTTCGAATTGTGAGAAGTACGTTTTCAGATCGTGATTACCATAGAGCGTGGCTAATAGAGCAAATGATTCTGGCGAGATTTTATTAGAAGTTAAAATTTCCTTACGCAAGTTGGTAACTAATTCTCGTTTAACACTGCGATTAGGCAAATAATTGTTCGTTTTAAAAACCAATCCAGTTACAGCTTTAGTTACATCAACTTTGTTGACTAGTGAGTCACCGATTTCGTTGTAGATGATTCGAGTGATCTTTTCATTCGTAGCCATAGCTCGCAAAACATGCGTGACACTTTTACCTTGATTCTTATTGATAATTTGGAAAAACTCGTTGAGATATGTTTTGTCGTCGGGCAAAACCTTATTAATGATGACACTATTATCGGTTAGATCGATGATATCGTTTAAAGCTAAATCAAAAAATGAACTTTCAGCTAAATAGGCACGACGTCTGGTATTCTTAAAGATTCGGATACTACCTTTTTCATTACACGATAAAATAAAATATTTTTGAGGAATATTTAAATCCATAAAGTGCTCCTTCAATTTGACACCAACTCGTTTTGATTAGCCAGTGTGGCTTTAATTTCTGGTATTAATTCGTCTTCTAAAAGATTATAACCTTGTTTGGTAAAGTGCAAACCGTCTGCCTGCAACAATTCGTTAAGATTGTTAGTATTTGCCATTTTATGTAGCAAGTCAATATACGATACGTCTAGTTGCTTACTCAAATGTTCAGTCACTAATTCGAATTGTAGTTGACGTGTCCATGGTCTAGAACTATCCTTGCGCCAATCCGTAAAGGGAGGAGAGAGCAAGATGATTTTTTGACTCCCCAAGGTTTCAATAATATTGGTTAGATTAGCCGCAAATTTTCCAGGTTTGATTTCGTCGTCTATCGAGATATCATTGACACCAAACCCTAAAATAATCACTTTAGGATCCAATCTTTTGATCCGATCAACCCGTGTCATAGCATTATTGGTCTTGTAGTCGGCAATCGACATATTAATGACTTCGTAACCTTGAAAGTCCTTGCGAATGCGCTTAGCTAAAGTGTCACTAGGCTTGCCATTGCGAAATCCCATCAAAGTCGAGTCCCCAAATAATACTATTCTTTTCATATATTATTTTCCTTTTTTAAAAAAGTTCTATACTATACTAGAATACCAGAAAATAAATAAAAGTTAATTACTATATTAGGTAGGTTTAACAATATGCAGAGTTTAGCTAACTATGATGAGTTCTCAAGACAAGAATGGGAAAATTTTCATGGCGAGTATAAGAAGCAAGCCATCACCGATGGAGAATTGCGTAAGATCAAGTCTTTAGACGATGAAATATCAATTGCTGATGTGAAATCAATCTACGCTCCAATTCGACATCTATTACATATATACTTAAAGAATTATCGCAAATTAACCAAGTTGAAGAATGAATTTTTGAATAATGGAACTAGAAAAGTTCCCTTCATTATTGGAGTCTCGGGTTCTGTAGCCGTGGGTAAGAGTACAACCGCTAGATTATTAAAAATTATGCTAGAGCGTGCTTATCCACAATATAAAGTTTCCCAAATGACAACTGATGGGTTCTTGTATCCTAGTAAGATCCTAAAAGAACGTCATTTAATGGATAAAAAAGGCTTTCCTGAGACTTATGATATGTCGAAATTATTGGAATTTTTAGGCGAAGTCAAAACTAAAGGTGGAAAAATTAAGTATCCACTATATTCCCACAATATTTATGATATTATTCCGGGAAAGTATGAAGAATTGGATAATCCTGATATTTTGATTGTTGAAGGGATAAATGTTTTACAATTGCCCCATAAGGAACAGATCTATGTCAGTGATTTCTTTGACTTCTCTATCTATATTGACGCAGAAGTCGAAAATATCGAAGAGTGGTTTTTAAAACGTTTCGAAACATTGTTGGATTTAGCTAGAGATGATCACAATAGTTATTATTATCAATTTACGCAGATTCCAAAATCTGAAGCTATGCAGATGGCTCATGACGTTTGGGATACGATCAACTATCCTAATTTGCGTGATTACATTAAGCCAACAATGAACCGCGCAGACTTGATTTTGCACAAGTCAGAAGACCATCAGATTAATAAAATTTACCTTAGAAAATATTAAGCGCTCACAATATATGACATGGAACGCAATTTCGTATACAATAGAATAAATAAAAAAAGTGGGGGAATTTGATTTGAGCAAGCAATGGCCAGATGCTGATAGCATCATTGTTCTAGATTACGGTAGTCAATATAATCAATTGATTACTCGTAGAATCAGAGATATTGGGATATACTCTGAATTACTACCAAATACTATTACTGCTAAAGAAGTTAAAGAAATCAATCCTAAGGGTATTATCCTTTCCGGTGGACCAGATAGTGTCTACGATAAGGGTGCCTTTTCAATCGACCAAGACATTTACAAGTTAGGTATTCCTATCTTGGGTATTTGTTATGGTATGCAATTGATGTCTTATAACCTCGGTGGTAAAGTCGAATCAGCTAGCAACCGTGAATACGGTCACGCCGATATTACAGTGACTGATAAAGATGCTGCATTATTCAAGGACTTACCTGAAAAGCAATATGTTTGGATGAGTCATGGTGACCTCGTTAAAGAAGCTCCTGAAGGATTCAAAGTAGTTGCTACAAGTAAGAACGCACCTATTTCATCAATTGCTGATGATAAACGTAAGATGTACGGTGTTCAATTCCATACCGAAGTTAGAAATACTGAATTCGGTTCAGAAATTTTGAAGCACTTTGCATTTGACGTTTGTGAAGCTAAGTCTAACTGGTCAATGGATGATTTCATTGATCAACAGATTCAAAAGATTCGTGAAACTGTCGGTGACAAGAAAGTTCTTCTTGGTTTATCCGGTGGGGTCGATTCTTCTGTTGTTGGTGTATTGCTACATAAAGCTATCGGTACACAATTGACAAGTATCTTCGTTGATCATGGCTTGTTACGTAAGAATGAAGCTGATCAAGTTATGGATAGTTTGAAGGGTAAGTTTGGTTTGAACATCATTAAAGTTGATGCTCAAAAACGTTTCCTCGACAAACTTGCTGGAGTAACTGATCCTGAAAAGAAACGTAAGATTATTGGTAACGAATTTATCCAAGTGTTCAATGATGAAGCTCAAAAGCTTGATGGAATCGACTTCTTGGCTCAAGGTACACTTTATACTGATGTTATCGAAAGTGGTACAAGTACTGCTCAAACAATTAAATCTCACCACAATGTTGGTGGACTTCCAGAAGACATGCACTTTAAGTTAATCGAACCATTACGTACTTTGTTCAAGGATGAAACCCGTGAGTTAGGTGAAAAATTAGGTATGCCACACGAATTAGTATGGCGTCAACCATTCCCAGGTCCAGGACTTGGAATTCGTGTTATCGGTGAAGTTACCGAAGAAAAATTACAAATCGTTCGTGATAGTGATTGGGTTCTTCGTGATGAAATCGCTAAAAACGGTCTAGACGAAAAAATTTGGCAATACTTCACAGTCTTGCCAGGTATTCGTTCAGTCGGTGTCATGGGTGATGGCAGAACATATGATTATACAATCGGAATTCGTGCCGTTACATCAATCGACGGTATGACAGCTGACTTCGCTAAGATTCCATGGGATGTACTTCAAAAGATCTCAGTTAGAATCGTAAACGAAGTAGACCATGTCAACCGCGTAGTCTATGACATTACTTCTAAGCCGCCCGCAACAATTGAGTGGGAATAAAATTCCGTAGAAAAATATGAGAACTGGACATAATATGGTCAGTTTTCGAGTATTAAAACAAATAAGCCAAGATAATCGTATTTTGATTACCTTGGCTTATTTGTTTTAAACAGAAAAGTATATTCCAAACCCAATTGATAAAAAAATAAATAGTTATATCAAAATGAAATGGAATATACCAATTAGGCTAGATAAAATATTCTCAGGTAGAATTTTATGATTTATTGAAATTATATTTCCTCTACCATAAATAGAAAAGAGGAAAACGTGTTTATGAGAATATTTAAGAAATTATTGAGAGCCATTTTGGGCTTAATACTTTTAGTTGGATTAGTAGGTTGCTCTACTCAAACTAGTTCTGAAAGTAAGGAAAAGGTTGATACATCAAGCTCGAAGAAAACAGATACAACTAAGAAAAAAAACTCTGAAAAAATGAAGAAAGAAAAATCTGAAGAAAAAGATACCGAGGAATCAGAGAAATCAGAATCAATAGATGATTCTCAAGAAGAAAGTGAGGATCAAGAATCTAATGATGATGATTCTGAAAGCACAGATGAAGATTTAAGTTTTTCAATGGAATCTGATTATCAGACAGTACCAATGGAATATACATCAGCTCTAACAACTGCAGAGTCCTATGCAACAGATATGAATATGTCTAAGCAGGGAGTATATGAACAATTAACTTCGGAGTATGGGGAAAAATTCTCCAAGGAAGCTACCCAATATGCCATGAATAATATTAAAATTGATTGGAATGAAAATGCCTTAAAAACAGCTAAATCATATCAAGAAGACCAATCTATGTCTCCGGAGGCAATCAGAGACCAATTAACTTCAGAGTATGGAGAAAAATTTACACCAGAAGAAGCTAACTATGCAATCAGTAATTTGAATAAGTAATAACTTGATTCTCATTTCATGAGGGATTAACCAATCAGTTGATGTTTGGGTTCTTCTTATATTGTAAAATTGTATCCATTTATATATAAAGGCTAACTGGGGTCAAGGATGTGAATAATGATTTAATAAAAGCAAGTAATGAATGTAAATAAATCTTTACTCTAAATTCACGTAACTTTTACATGGACTTGTTAAAATAAAAAGCATTAAATCAATATGAGGTCAAAAATGAATATTCACTTGTATAAAGTTTTACTCGATTTTATTTCTTTAATTATAGTGGCGACCTTTTCAGTCTCTTTGACAATGTACCATTTAAAAGCTCAACTGTTTAATGTAAAAAATATACTCATATCAATGATGATATTTATTATGATTTTTTTGATAATAATTAAGTTTCATTTTATGTATTATTTATTGATATTAATTTTTTCGTTTTGTATACTATTCGATACTTATAAATGCACTAAAAATAAATCATGATTTTTGGAAGACAACTTTGAAAAATATACGTTGGATTTTTCCAATTCTTTATAGATCCTACGTTCAATAACTATGATATTATTACTTTGTCGAATTTGAGTATCGGGCAATGGTCATTCTCGCTACCAAAGAAAAGTAAAAAATCTATTTAAATTAAGAGCTGATTGCCATTTTATATGGATAATCAGCTCTTTTTGTTACAATAAATCCTAATAGTAGTGAAAGGAGAAATCTCATGTCAGCTAAAGAAGGTAAATTGGATAAACTTATTAAGACGGTGGATAAGTTAACGGATTCTAAAGGAATTTCAAAATTGGGAAAAACTTTAAACAAGACCTTAGATATTGCAGGCAATGTGATCAACTCCACGGCTGAGGTGGCTAATCACCAGTTAGATGAACGTAATAAACGCCATCTTGATGATATTAAACTTCCAGATATCAGCGGGCTGAATTTGGATCAAACTAGGGAGTTATTTGATTCGATGAATATTAGATATGCATTTTTAACTGTCGCACCTGACATTAAGTTAGCTGCTTCTAAGGTTGATACAGTTATTAAGACATTCCCCAAACCTAAGACTGTTTTGAAAAAAGGCAGTTTTGTAAAAATTTATTATCTTGACGCTACAACTCTGGAACAAAGCCAAGATATTTTGAAAAATTATATTGAATTAAAGAAGTCACGAAAAGAGTCTGCCAAAGGTTTTGTTAATAAAATTGGTCATGGAACAATGACTGGAGCTAAGGGCATTCTGAAAGCACCGAAAAAATTAATTCCTCATTCTAAGCATTCAAAGAAAAGTAAAACTACGGATGTTGAGCCATCCGAAAAATCTGATATGGAAGGTTGATTTTATTAATATATTTAGCTTTCAAGTGGGAAAATAATAGTTTGTTGACATAAATATTTGAAGTTATTATAATTAAATTACCTTTTAGGTAATTTCATGCAACAAACTGGAGGACGAAATGGAAATTTCCTACAAAAACAGGAAAGTGGAGAAACAGTGTGAAAGTTTAAGGGAAGCCAAAAAGAACCTTCCAGAGAAAGTTGCAAAGAAATTATTAAAGTTAGTCAATTTTATTAATGCTGCCGAAAATTTAAAGTCATTAATTAATAATCCTGTGTATCATTTTCACAGTTTAAAAGGAAATAAGGATGGTCTATATTCTTTAGATATAGATGGTAGAAGAAGTTCTTACAGATTAATTGTCTCATTTGGCAGTTTGACTAGTGACAATCTATTTGAAGAAGCTATTTTGATTGTTTCAATACAGATTGAGGAGGTCAGTAAACATTATGAATAAGGAAAAAATATATAAAGATTTAATTGCATTTCATCCAGGTTCGTATATTGAGGATATTGTCAATGAACTAAATATCACACAACAAGAATTTGCTGATCGGCTAGGGATATCTGCGAAAACAATCAGCAAAATAATAAATGGTGAAGATAATATTAGCAATGATATCGCTAATAAATTGGCAAAACTTACTGGAATATCAATAAATACATGGATTAATTTGCAAAAAGAATATGATATTAAATCAATGGAAATAAAAGATAAACAAAATGAGGATGAAGAGAAAAGTATCTGTAAATTAATTGATTTTGGATATTTAAAGAGAAATCACTTTGTTGAAGATAAAAAATATTCGAATGAAGAAAAAATTGTTGAATTAAGGCAAGTATTAAATATTTCAGATTTATCTAATCTATCTGAATTTAATTCCGTAGTTAGTTATCGAAATACTAGAGGCTTTTCAGAGAAATCGATTGTTAACTCTAATGTAATGCTAGAGTTAGCCATGAATGAAGCACGAAATGTAACTGATAATAAATATACAAAGGTAAAATTAGAGAAGATTCTACCAAGAATAAGGAAAATGTCTTTAGAATCCCCTAGGATATTTTATCCTGAGATAAAAAGGCTGTTGTTAGATTGTGGAATCGTACTCGTCGGATTGCCTAATCTAAAGAATGCCAATTTAAATGGTGCAACTAAAAGATTTAAAAATGGTAGTGTGATGCTTTTAATAACTGATAGAAATAAAAGGTCAGATATTTTCTGGTTCTCTTTAATCCATGAATTGGGACATATTTATCTCAATGATTTTTATTCAGATTATAAAGATGATGAGAAGTATTTGCAGAAGGAAAGAAAAGCTGATCAATTTGCTGCAAATTTCTTTATACCCGAAGATTTATACTCTAATTTTATAAATAAAAATGAATATGATAGAGAATCAATTCAACATTTTGCTAAGGAATTAAAAATAGATCCAAGTATTGTTGTAGGTAGATTGCAACGCGATAAGTATATTGATTACAGTGAATTCAATGATTTAAAAACTAGTTATAATATTGTTAGGTCAACTGATGTTTAATACTTGGCGTAGTTTTAATTGATAAAATAAACCGAAATCAATCATGGGGGAATCTGTCATGGCAAAGGAAATTTCTATCCATTTTGATAATAAAACAGATATATTATTACAAAAATACATAGAGAAACACAATCTTAGTGAAGAAGAATTTATTAAACAAGCTGTTGCTAAAGAACTTGAAGATTGGATTGATATACAAGCTGCTGATTCTTCTTATCAATCATGGAAAAAAGATGACTTTAAAACTAAGAACTGGCATGATTCTCTTAAAGAATTAGGATTAGACGACCAGTAGATCATTGGTTATTTTTAAATTTATAAAATATTTCAAAAAAGCATCCCTGATTAAATTCAGAGATGCTTTTTTATGCTCCTTTAAAAATGTCATATCCAGCACTTGTAAATTGATTAAGTAACTGTAATTCGTGATACCAAGATTTATCTTTTACGAAATGATGCTTTTTATTAATTGCAAATGATCCGTGAATGGAATAAACAAAAAGTGCTTCGGCTTCTGATTTGCTAAAACCGGTCCGTTTTTGGATGGCGGGTATTACTTTTGGTTTCTCATGAGCAATAATTCGTCCAATGATGTAGTCATTCAAACTAGGATCCATCAATAGATTGCGATATTTGGGGGAGTCGGCAACTCTTTGACAAGCTGGTATGAGCGATTCATTTTCTTCAAAAGAATTTAATGCCGGCTTTTTTTCAATTGTTGGAATCTCATCAGATTCATTTGTAAAAAGTAGGGCATCATCTAGAACTACATTTAAGACGTCGGTCAAATTATCAAAGTGTAAATAAAAAGTAGAGCGAGTTATTTCAGCTTTTCGACACAGTTTGGCAACATTTATTTTCGAATAAGGCTCTTTATCAATTAATTCTAAAAAGGCATCTTTAATAACATTAATTGTATAAATTGTTCTTCGATCAGTTTTACGATTATCCATTTTTGCATATACTCCTTAACAGATTACTTAAATCGTCTATAAAAGTAGTGATAAGCGAAAAGTGTACTTAACTTTGTTTGAAAAGTTAGATACATTAAGAACTATTCGATACACTATGTATCAGATTATACAATATGTTGATGATTTTGAGGAGGAAAAATGAATCCAGAAATAAAAAAAGCTAAAGAATTGCTCTCCAACAGTGATGCAATCTTAATTACAGCTAGTAATGGATTGTCGATTGCTGAAGGATACAATATTTTTGCAGACGACAAGAACTTTCGGGCTTACTTCAATGAATTTAAAGCCCTCTATGGAATTAGCAATTTGGTTCAGGGAGTGTATGCAGAATTGCCACAAACTGAACATGATATTTTTATGAAAAAAATACATCAGTATTTAATTGATGATTATCAACCAAGTGATGTCTTTCAAGATGTAAAAAAATTGGTTGCGGATAAAGACTATTTTATTGTTACTTCCAATGCTGATACCCACTTTCAATTGAATGAATTTAATCCTAAAAATATTTGGGAAGTTGAGGGTAACCTTGATGGAATGAATATGAAAAGCGAAGCTTGGATTCAGCAACAGCAACGTTGCCAAGATTTTACTAAAAGTAATAAAGACAAGAAATTAGTACAATTAGAACTTGGTATCGGTTCACATAATCAAATGATTAAGGAGCCAATGATGCAATTGGTTGCGAGTCACCCTAACTGGTCTTATATTACTTTGAATTTACCGAATGAGATTAAAGTAATTCCAGAAATAGAAAATCAATCAATTCAGCTGGCTGGCGATATTAAAGAAACTTTAAATAATTTATTGAAAGAAGATTAAAAGTGGACACAACATTTTATGAACAATTAGTAATGAAGACACAGATGAATTTTTCACAATATTATAACGTTTACGCTAGTGGGAAGACTCCAGTCAAATTGACTGAGAAGCCCGCCTTGCCATATAAGGAACAAATTAAGATTTTGGCCGACAAAATTAAGGAGGCAGACCATATCGTTATTGGTGGAGCCTCAGGATTGTCAGCCGCTGGTGGTGGAGACTTTTATTATAAGGATAATGATTCATTTAGAAAACTATTTGGTAAATTTGCAAAGAAATATGGCTTCAAAGGTGCTGCTGCAGGTTGGTCTTATCCTTTCCCGACTCGTGAAGAATATTGGGGATATTTAGCAACTTTTCTTTACACGACACAACATGCTGAGATTCAAAAGCCTTATCGAGATTTACAAAAGATCCTAAAAGGCAAAGATTACTACTTCTTGACGACTAATCAGGATACTCAGGGAGTCAAGGCTTTTTCTGAGGATCGTGTTTCTCAAATTCAGGGAGATCATCGATTTTTTCAATGTTCAAACTCATGCAATGATGAAGTTTGGGATGCTGTAAAACCTGTCGAAGAGATGGTCAAGGCTATGGGAGATGGGACTAAGATTCCTACTGAAATGATTCCTAGATGTCAAAACTGTGGTGCTGAGGCATTTCCTTGGACTAGAGGATTTGGAAATTTCTTGGAAGAAAAAAGATATCATCAAGAATATCAAAAGGTTTCTGATGATATTTTGGCTCATCTACATGATGACAAGTTATTATTTATCGAATTGGGTGTGGGTAGAGTGACGCCAATGTTTATCCAAGAGCCATTCTGGGCTTTGACGGGCAGTCTTGATGGAGCTTACGATGTTATGATTAATCGTGATTTTCAATTCTTACCAGAAGAAATTGAAGATAAGGGACAAGCTATTAAAGGAGATATTGCCCAAGCTTTGGATGATGTTTTAGTGGAAATGAATAAGTAGTTTTATCGAAGGGTTCATGATGAAATAACTTCAAATATCTTTGGTGATAAAGGATAGTTAAAGAGCATGCTTTGTAAATTCAAAGCATGCTCTTTTTATAGATTAAATCAAACCATTAGCCAAGCAGTAATGATAAATTCCATCTTCAGTCACATCGCCAATCACTTCATCAGCTATTTCTTTCACTTCATTCGAAGCATTACCCATGGCTAAACCGTAACCAACAGCATTTAACATTTCAATGTCATTATTTCCATCGCCAAATGCCATAGCTTGTGATTTATCCAGTCCATAATAATTTAGGATTTTAGCAATACCAGTTCCTTTGCCACTACTTGTGGGAATAATATCAATGGCGCGGTCCCACCAAGCGGTTATTTTAGAAGCTGCGGTATTTTGTATTATTTTTTCATAATCGTTTTTGCGAGCACCCATCATTAATTGGAAAATATCCGTATTTTCAATTGTCCGATCAAAATCTTCTGAAATAACAACTTCTTGATTAGCAAATGAGAAGTATTCGGCCAAATCATTGTCCGTTCCATTTGTAATAATGTTATCACTCGTCGCAATTGCCACTGGACGACCTAATTTCTTACCATTTTTAACAATTTGTTCGACGTCTTTTGTGGGAATTGGGTTTTTATAAATACTCTCAGTTTGATTAAAACAATACGACCCATTGAAGGTTAGAAAAGTATCGAAAGTCAAATTTTCAAAATGAGGCAAGGCAATTGGACTACGACCAGTTGCGATGCAGATAATAATATTCTGTTTTTTTAATCGTCTGAGTGTTTCTAAGGTTTTCTTTGAAATCTGTTTTTTTTTCATGTCGATTAAAGTTCCATCGATATCAAAAAAGATGATTTTTTTATTGTTCATAGACTTCACTTTCTCTAATCGTAATTTTAAAAGTTATTGGGTTGGGAATAATTTATCCAATGTTACCAATACGCCATCGTCATTATTTGACGGACAGATATAATCTGCAATGTCCTTTACTTCTTTAGAAGCGTTATCCATGGCATATCCTCTGCCACTATATTTCAACATTTCGATATCATTATTTCCATCGCCAAAGGCGACACATTGTTCTGAAGTAATATTCCAACGTTTGACCAATCTTTTTAAACCAGAAGCTTTATGACAACCCGGAACTATTAAATCTATTGATCCATGACCACTTCCGGTTGGAACGAGCAATCCCTTTAATTGATCTTTAAATAATTCAGTATAATAGTCGGTCTTTTCTACGGGAACGGTGGGAGCAAATTTTAAAATAGAATCGTCGACTTGGGCAAGGTCATCAACCCACTGCAATCTAGGGTAATATTTATTGGTTAATTCAAAGAAATCATCACTCACGGTTCCTCTTTCACAATAAGCACTACGTAAGCCACACATCACATTTTTAATCTCAGGATACTTTTTACATAGACTAAGAGTTTTCAAAATAGCTTCTCTAGAAATATTTGCTGAAAAAACTGTTTCTTCCTTATCCTTTACGAGGGCTCCATTTTCGGCAACAAAACTTAGTTCATTATAATAATCAGGGAAATGAGAACGTAATTGGTAATATTGATTCCCACTAGCTACGACGAATCCACAGCCGGCTTCTCTCATTCGAGCCAAAACTTGTTTAAATCTGGGAACATCATACGTATAATCGCTACGCATAAAGGTACCATCAATGTCGACGGCAACCAATTTAATGTTATAAGGATTATTATTCATTCTCATCTCTCCATTCGTATTTTTATTAGTATAAAAGCTATAAAACGCTTACTAAAAATCTCAGTTGATTATACCATATGTGTATTTGGGTGTGATATTAAATACCGTTATTTTGAAAGGCAGTATTGACATTATCTTGACAAGTAAAGATAAATTTCTTAAAGACAGCGTCGAATGAATGCGCTATCATAAAAATAGATAGTGAACAAATTATCAAAATTGCTTAATTAAAGGTGGGGGACATTTTGAATATTGCTTTGATCGTAACCATCGTACTTGTCATGGGGGTTATCTTCGTTAACGGCTGGACCGATGCCCCAAACGCCATTGCTACTGCTGTTTCTACACGGGTATTGAGACCGAATGTGGCAATTGGTATGGCTGTGGCAATGAACTTTTTTGGAGCTTTAGTGATGACTTTTTTTAATGCTCAAGTTGCAGAGACTATCAGTAATATCGTTAGTTTCGACGGCGCGGGTAATTCCAGTCAAATCGCTTTAGCTGCTGCTTTGTTTGCAATTGTTAGCTGGGCTGTTTTGGCTTGGTGGTTTGGGATTCCGACGAGTGAATCGCACGCTTTGATTGCGGGATTAACTGGTGCGGCAATGGCTTTGGGGGGATTGCAAGCTGTCAATGCTGCCGAATGGTGGAAAGTCTTGATAGGATTGTTAGTTTCGACTGTCTGCGGATTGGGTGCCGGCTATTTAATCACTAAGTTGATTATTTTTATTTTCCAAGGAGTCAATCGAATCTTTGCCAATAAATTATTTACAGTCGGACAAGCCTTCAGTGCCATGGCAATGGCCTTTTTACATGGTGCGCAAGATGGTCAGAAGTTTATGGGAGTATTCATGTTGACGCTCTACTACAATAATTTAGTTGAGAAAACGGGCAATGGGTTTGACATTCCTATTTGGGTAATGATCTTGTGCTCAGTTACGATGGGAGTGGGAACTTCTGTCGGTGGTAGGAAGATTATTAAATCAGTTGGGATGGATATGGCTAAATTAGAAAAGTATCAAGGTTTCTCAGCTGACTTAGGTGCGGCAATAACTTTATTTTTCTGTTCAATATTTGGCATTCCCGTTTCTACGACACATACTAAAACAACGGCAATCATGGGTGCTGGAGCTGCCAGGAGAGTCTCATCTGTGGATTGGAGCATTGTTAGAGATATGATTTTGGCCTGGGTATTAACTTTTCCAGGTTGCGGATTGATTGCTTATTTTATGGCAAAATTATTCATGATAATTTTTTAGGAGGAATTGAAATGATTCGAAAAAAGAAGTTTGATTTCTTTAAAGCAATGCAACACTTAGCTGATGATGCTTTGAAAGCTAGTAAAGTTTTGACCGAAATTATCGAAAATTATGATCCAGACCAATTTTCAGAAAAGTGTCAACAGATCAACGATATTGAAACTGATGGCGATGAGGATGTAAAGAAGACGATGAATGAATTGTACGTTGCCTTTATTACACCAATTGATCGAGAGGATATTGTCCAATTAGTGGATAAGCTCGACAACATTATTGATGGTATCAATGGTTTGACCTATGAATTTTACTATTTAAATATTCAAGAAATGCGACCTGAAACGGATAAGTTTATGGACTTAATCAATGAAGCAATTGCGGCAGTACAACAGTCCGTTGCAGAGTTTTCTCATTTTAAAAATTCTAAAACACTAGTCCAAAATATTGATAACACTAATCGAATTGAATCTTTGGGTGATGAATTGTATACCAAACATTTGCGCAAACTTTTTAGTGAAGAAGAAAACGATCCAATCACGATTATTAGATGGCAGAAGATTTATGGTGGGTTTGAGAAGGTCCTCGATTCCTGTGAAGATTGCGCTGATGTTATGGGTGGCCTAGTTATTAAGAACAGTTAATTAGGAATAAGGAGCAGATAATGTAAAACCTATCAAAACTAAATTACGGAAACAATCAGTAAAAGCATTGCAACAATGTAAAAAAGATGTAAAGAAAACGTATAAGTTATTTTCTCAAACAGCTCGTATAATTGAGTTACTTAATTTGTAAAAAATGAAAGAGGTAATCTCATAAGAGTCAAGAGAAGAAGACGTAAAAGATATATAACAATTTTTCTAGTAGTGTGTGCCTTTGCCGTTGGTTTAAGCTACTTTTTCAATAATTCCTATGCTTCAACTGGAATAGAGAATATCAAGACTAATCAGACCATTAAACACAAGCACAAGATTATTAAAGCTAATCTTACTAATTACTTGAACAGTGTCACCAAGGACAAAACAGCTAGTGTTAGTTTTTATAGTTTGGGTGCGGTTGATGGTAGCAGTGCTGCTAATAGTAAGTATGCTAAGCTTTATCAAAAGGGTGCTTTAGAGGTTGAATCGAATGCTTCGACCGTGAATACGGCGGCCAGCACTTATAAGTTGTATATAGCCGCTTATCTGATGAATCAAAAGCTTAACGGCAATTTCAGTTGGAGTGACACTAACTGGGATAGTTTCTCGAAAATGATTGTTAATAGTGAGAATGATTTCTCTGAAGCTCAGCTTGATAATTATGGGGCTGACGCTATCAGTCAATTTGTCAAAAATCAGGGATGGTATCCGTCGGTCTTTCGTGATGGGCAAGCCGCTCAAACTACTAGTTACAGTTTGCAACTTCTGTTAGAGGAGCTTGATGCTGGGACTGGCGCTTTTCAAAACAAGTCTGATCGAATTAAAATCTTGAAGTTGATGGGTCAACAAATTTATCGTACGGGTATTCCTGCCGGAGCGAGTGCTGCTAAGAGTGGTACAACGGTTCAAGATAAGGTCGGTTTCCTAAATGATACTAATAATGACGCCGGAATCGTTACGTTGCCAAATGGGGAAAAGTATATTCTGGTTGTTATGACAAATGGCCACAATCAAAGCGGACTCAGTGGTTTTTCACGGATTGCTGAAATCACAAAGAATGTCCAAAAAATTGTTTATGGATCTGACGCCGGAACTAAATTGGTGGATTATTCTAAATAATGATTAAACATAATAAAATCCTGTATTAATTGAAGTTTATCAATTAATACAGGATTTTTTGGATTAATTTTCAATCTTTCTTAAATGATAAAAGAAGAATCCAAAGAACCAGATTACTGAGAATACTACTAAAATAGTGGTTAAGGTTAAAATTTCAGTTCCTAATAAAACTTTTAGAACGTTGGAAACTGTAATGACAGTTATCATTGGTAAAATAGCAATCGTCAATGTCCGCCAAGATTTCTTCGTTAACATTAGTAGTCCTAGTACCAAAATTAAACTGTTAACAGCAACTATTAGAGAATCGGTAACTGGAATGCTAAATAAAGTAGGGGTGACAAATTGAATTCCTACAAAAATTCCGATGACTAGAAACATAAATAGCCACATAAACAGAAAGTTTAGAATTTTGTTGTCCAGAATTTTCCAATAGGTTGTTTGGTGAATGAACCAAAATATTCCTGTGATAAAGACTATCAAGGCTAGGCCATTTAACAAAAAGGGTACTAGATTCAATTGTTTAGATTGTCCACTTAATTGAGTAATCAATGTCCAAAGAACACTGATTGCAAAAAGTGTTCCGAAAAATTTGTATCTTTTTGACCAACTGATTTTGGTAAAATTTGTTATCAATTCATCAGCAATTGCTATCGGTTCTTGTCCAAAATAATCAATGGCATTTTGACTATTAGTTTGTGCGTCAATGATATCTTGGAGAATTTCCAACAATTTATTTTCTACTTCAAAATCATCATAGATTAAACTAGAAGTTCGAATGTAAATTAACAATTTATCATAATATTTAGCGTTGTCAGTGTTTAATTGTTTACGTAATTTATTATTGGCTGCAATCAATTCTTGTGTCTTAGTCATTTATTCCACCTTATTTTCCTGCAATGATTTGGTTGACAATCTGTTCTAATGAATGCCATTGGACGATAAACTTCTTTTTTTTCTCTTTACCTTGATCCGTCAATGAGTAATATTTACGAGAAGGTCCTTCTGATGATGGTTTGCGTTGACTCTTCAAATCACCGTTTTTTTCTAATTTTTGTAAAAGTGGATAAACGGTACCGCCAATTAAATTGGTAAAACCGAGTTGATTTAATTTTTGAACGAGTTCATATCCATAGACTTCGCCATCGGCAATGACAATTAAAACGCAACCTTCAAGGGTTCCTTTGAGCAATTGAGAATTATTCATTTTTTAACCTCACTAATATGTAATACATATTACTGGATATATACTAGTTTGTAAAGCCTAGTAGCAGGAAAGTTTTACTAAGAAGTTATAAAATAGACTTATTAATTTGTTGTGAGGAATAAGGATGGATAATGAGGAATTACTTAAATCAGAAATAATTGATCGACATGTTCGCCAAGGATTGGGGCTAAGTTGGCTGAATTTTGCGGTACTATTTTGCGCCACGATTATTGCCTGTGTCGGTTTAAATATGGATTCAGTAGCTGTGATCATTGGGGCAATGCTGATTTCACCAATAATGGATCCAATTATTGGGATGGGTTATGGGTTTGGAATTCGTGACACCAAATTGATTCGTAAAGCAGCTACACTTTATATTATTGAGGTTGTGGTTGCTTTAGTTGCGGCCACGATCTACTTTTCTCTATCGCCGATTAAGGACGCTAGTGATCAGATTATTGCTCGAACGCAGCCGGCTATTTGTTCTTGATCAATACTTTTTTCATTGCATTGGCAACGATGTTGGGTACCTTCATCTTCAACTTTAAGAAGAAACGAACCAAAGCGATACCTTTGAAAAATCAAATTTTGATTATCGCGGCAGCAATTGTCATCACGATACCAAGTTTGATTTCAGCTTCGACATTGGTCAAACAGACTTACAATCAGACGCAATTGACGAGTTTCATTGATAATGAATTGCCAAGTCTTTATGTGGTTAATAAAGAGATTGCCTCTGGAAAGATTAAGTTAACGGTTATCGGCAGTAATTTAAGTAATTCGGAAATAAATAAACTAGATGATAAATTGCCTGATTATCAATTAGGCGATTATAAACTTCAATTTCAACAGCTTTCGAAGGGTAATTATTTAAGCGTCAATGCCTTCAAGAAGTATGTCGATCAAGAAAAATCTGACAATGTACAAAGTAGTACTACTGATAGTAGTGATAAGAATCTTCTGAAGTTGGAGCAACAATTAAATAAGAAATATCCAGACGCTATTACCAAAGTTTATGTTGGACAATTGGTCGATAAGAGCAAGAATAAACAGGCACTTGTCCTGATTAAATTAAATAAGGATAATGAGGCGCAACAAGCAGAAATTAAGAAGTATACAGAGAATTTAGCTAAGAAATTAGATATTGATGCAACAGTTCACTTCACTGAGGAATAAAAGGGCAAACAAAAAAGCCCTAGGTGACCACACCTAGAGCCCTTTGGATACAGAGTAACTGAGAATAGTTACCCTTTGTTTGAAGTATCAAATTAATTATACCATTTTAAAGAGACCAGTGTGACAATCATTTTTGATTATCACACTGGTCTCTTTTAGATGGATAAATTATATCCTAAATATTTTTTATTATTAAGCAGCTGATTCAGCTGAACCGCCGGCTTCTTGTTCTTGTTTGAGCAATCTCTTGTCGTAACGTTTGATAAATGGATACCAAACAAGGAAGGCAACGATAGCGCAGACGATAGAAAGGACAGCACCTTTCCAACTAGCTGTTCCGATAAATCCACTCAAACCAACTGGTGTAGGCCATGGTTGTTGAGTAATGATCTTAGGAACTAACTTCAAAGTAATAGCGAAGTAACTTACTAGTCCTGAAGCTAATGGTGCAGCGATAAATGGAATCATCAAATCAACGTTATAAACGATAGGTAGACCGAAGAGAATTGGTTCATTGATATTGAAGATAGCTGGAACAACTTCAACTTTACCAATTTCCTTCAATTGAACTGATTTAGCACAAGTTGCTAGCCAAATAGCCAAACCTAATGTAGCACCAGCACCACCGATAATAACGAATCCGTTTAGTGGGTCACCAGCGAAGAAGTTGTTAGCTCCTTTAACGTTAGCAGCCATATTTGCTAAGACGATTGGTGTGTAGAATGAACTCATGATTGTTGAACCATGAACACCGAACCACCATAGGAAGTGGATCAAGAAGATGATGATCAAGAATCCCCACCAAGTATTAGTAATATCACTAATAAATGAGAATGGAATGAATAGTAACTTGAAGATATCGGTTCCGGCAAAAACCAAAGCCAAGTTGATAGCAGCGATTACGACAGCCACGCATAATCCTGGAATCAATGAACTGAATGAGTTCGAAACACCAGCTGGAACTGAGTCTGGCATTTTGATTTGCCAGTTGTGTTTTACAGTGAAGCGATAAATTTGAACTGTAATCCAACCAACAACTAAACCAGTAAAGATACCAACAGAGGCAATTCTAGTAATACCTGAAGTTGATACGGCAATACCAGCTCCGATAATGTTATTAGGATTTAGTGATTGTTGGAATTGAATAGTACCACTCTTCCAAATTAATTGTGGAACAGTGATAAAGAATGCCATCATAAACATGAACAAGGCATTGATAGGAACCAGAGCCAATTTTTCCTCTTGTTGATAGATCTTAGTATAAGAGAAAGTGAATTGACCCGCAAAGACTAGGGCTAAAATACCCATTGTGGCATTATAAATAACTTGGAATAAGTTCGTAAAACGTCCTAAACTATGTGCGTATAATGCGGCAAACCCAGGAATTGGGAATGCTTGTGGTAAAACAGTTAAAATTAAGAAAATAGCACCAATGATTGAGAATGGGATGACACTATAACCAGCATCCATGATGGCTCTAACAAATCTAGAACCAGCAAATTTACCGGCAATGTTGATCAGCTTATCCTTGAAGGTGCTTGACTCCTCATTTGCCATAAAAAATACCCCTCTTTCAAATTGAATACGATTTCAATTTTAATACAAACGCTTACAAAAAAGAACCACTTTTATAAAAAGATTAAATAAAAATAATCTCTATACTCCAATAGTACCAAGATGTCAAGACTCATTCGAAACACTTTTTGAAAGAAATTGGTATACCCCATAATGATAAATTGAGCCACAAAAAAAGTGCTAGGTGACCACACCCAACACTTTTCCGGATACAAGATAACCGAGAATAGTTATCTATAAATGCTGTATCAACTTAAGTATAACAGTTAACTTGGTAGATTGATACGATAATTTATAAGGTAATTCGAACTGGTAAGACTTTTTGTATTATCTTTAATAATTATTTACCCACTTTTATCGTCAAGGATATATAATGGTAGGAAAATAAATCGGGGGGTTAAACAATGGCACGAAAAGTTATCTTGTTTATTACCCAAACATTGGACGGCTATATTGCCAATGAAAAGGGAAAAATTGATTTCTCGTGGAATTCAAAGTTTTCAACTGGCAATGCGGTTGATCGAGAATATGAGAAATTATCAAGAAGAGTCGATACAGTTGTTATGGGACGTCACACATATAATCAGGTGGTCAATGACATGTAGCCCAATAATTATCCCTATGCAGACTATGAGAATTATATTATGACCACTCGTCCCTTACCAGATGAAGACAATATTCACTTCATTAATGGCAAAGTAGCTGAGGTAGTTGAGAAATTGAAAAGAGAATCTTCGCATGGCGATATCTGGATTATCGGAGGAAGTAACGTGATTGCTCCACTGGTAAACGCTGATTTGATTGATATTTATCATATCGGGATAGTTCCAATCGTTTTGGGAAAAGGAATTCCTTTGTTTTCTAATCAGGTGCAGTTTAAAGAATTGAATCTAGCTTCTGTGAAAAAAATTAATGAAATTGTTTATTTAGAGTACGTGAAATAATAAATAAAGAAATAGAGTTTAAGATGTAATAATTTATTAGCTAATTTATAGTGTAAATGCGAAAAATAAATGGGCCAAGGTAATCGAAGTACGATTGCCTTGGCCCATTTGCCTTAATGTTCGAAACTGACCATGTTATTTTTCGCTCTTTATTTCTTTGCCAATTATTAATTTTGAATTAAAAATGGATAATTTTATTTTTTTAAAGTGCTAAAATCAAGGTATATATACATTATGTAGTGATAGGGATTAACTTTGTGTTTTAAAGTCCGGAGAGGGGTTTTTTAGCTATGAAGAAAAATGTGAAATATATTGGCAGTGCGGTTGCAGTGGCCTTGCTCGCAGCTGGGGCACCTGTAATTGTTCCCATGTTAGAACCTACAGAGGACGCTTATGCATGGGCTAGTCCAATTAAAAATGATAATGCAACGCCTACGCAAATGTTAACAGCATTCAAGAGCCAATTCGATAATCGTTATATTGCAGACCCCGATACCTTAGTCCAAGCATTGAAGACATTATCGGGCGATTCATATAAGAATTTTTTGTATTTTAACAAAGATGATCCTAAACACATTCATGATATTCAAAATGATGCTGCTTTAGCCAAGTTAAAAGATCAAAGTAAATTATTACCAGGTAATTACTTTGAAGATTCTGCTTCCGATTATTATTATCGTGATATTTTAGGTTATATTTCTATCACCGGAGCAGGTAGTACAACTCCAGAGAATACAGCAAGTAGTGAAGATTTATCAACTTTAGCTGATAACATTTCGAGTGGAAAAGTTGCTTTGCCAATTACAGTAACTATTCACCTAGTTCAAAGTACGAATTCTAATGATGGAAATTACGATCCACCTTCACTTCAAGGCGTGGATCCTAGTTTGACTACATTTTCTTTCACAATTAGTTCAAGTAGGATGGACATCAAGCAAGATCAATCTGTTCCAACTGTCTTTATGGGTTCAACAATGACAGATTCAGCTTTGACGAGTGGAAATAATAGTTTATTAATTACTGACAATTATTCTAGTAGCACTGATAATTCTAGTGATATGTCAAGAACGCCTATTTATGGAAAGAGTTTGTTTAACTCTAAACAAAGTGCTTTAACGTATGCCAAATCTTCTAGTTTTGATCCTTCTTCTGGTGATAGTGGGGATGCTACAGATGCTTTAGATTCTAGTGGCAAACTAGCAAAAGCAGGAACTTATTATCAAACTATTTCGTATAATTTAGATAATGGCAAAGACAAAACAATTGATAATATGATTGCAGGTACAGAAAGCGCTTTTCCAACATATATAAATGGTAGTAAAGTTTCCGCAAACGATGGGACTGATTACGTTCTAAATAAAACAGCTAAAACATTAACAGTTGCCAGACCAATTACCGTCTCAGGAACTGCCACAGCTAAATTAAATAGCAATCTGGTTGTTAACCTTAATTCAGAAACTAATGATACCAGCTTAACCGATAGTACTAATGATATATTGGTAAATGATTTAGGTAATCCAATTAGTGTCAATAAGGTAGAGCTAGGCGACACATACTATAACGATGATAAGACTACTAAGCCAGCTGACAGTGTAGTCGATGGTAAATTTACTAAGACGGGAACTTATTATCGTAGAGTAACATTCTACTTAACGAGTATTGAAGGAATTGATTTTGAAGGCAATCTATCTAAAGATACTACTAATAATACCGTTACTTATGTTCAAGCTGTAAATGTAAATAATACGGTTACAAAAAATGTTTTATCTCCAAATACAACAGTAGGTAGTTCTAATAGTTCTACGGATGTAACTGGTGAAAATACCGATAAAACAGCGAACGAAAATACTTTAACTAATCCAAATGGATCATTGGTAGACACGACTAAGGGTGATTACAGTGGTATCAGTTTTGGCACTAATTATTATAAATATGATTCAGATTTTTATAATTCAAACGCAACATATTCTAACGTACTTAATAGTGAAGTTCTAAATAATACTGGAACGCCGACAAGTGGTGTGGTAGATACAAATGGAAACTTCGCTAAATCGGGTGATTACTTAAGAACAATTACCTTCAATTTAATTGATGGAGTGGTCGATACTAACTCGTTTGGTACAGATGATACTACCTATAAGTTGAGTACTGATGATGTGGGCAACAACACTGTTACCTATGTACAAAAAGTGCATATTGCTCCAGCACCGAAGACTCAAGTAAGCGTTGACCTAGACACCATCTCTGTTGGACCTGGGGCTATAAATAATACTGATAAAGCAAAATTAACTGGCACTGATAACGATACGTTGACTGATACTGATTCGACAATTTCTTCATTAATAGATACCACTAAAGGAACCAATGGTATCAGTTTTGGCGATAAATATTACACTGACGATGAATTAACAACCGAGTCGACTAATGGTTTGAATTCGGTGGGAACTTATTATCGTACAGTGACATTTTATTTAAATCAGGATAGCAGTACGCTTGATTTTGATAAAAATGTGGTTGCCTCAGATGATAATAGTGTGACGTTTGTGCAGACTATTGTGGTGAATAAAGTTGATGTTGAGGCAACAGTGCCCAATATTTCTTACCAAGTTGGAATGGATAATCCCATAGGACCTAATTATGATTTAAAAGTTGGTTCAGAATATTTGATAAATGCTCGAGTATCTTCTGGAAGTAATTATTATAATGGCGAAGCCAATGCTAAAAATAAAACCAACCCAATTAGTTATAAAAAAATTTCTGATATTAAAACACCTGGAGATTACTATCGTGAGTTAACGTTTGAATTGGGCGACAAATATGATGGGTTAGAAGTAAGCAACTATAATTTTCAATCAGTAAACGGCATAGCACCTGTTATTAGTAGTGACGGGAAAGAACTTACCTATATGCAAGAAATTAATGTTACTAAAAGTCCACTAGTGGCGGAGAGTATTGAAACAATTAAAGTGACTATGGGTGACAGCACTCCAATTTTTGGTGATAACGATAGTTTAACAATTGGTAAAAATGAGGTAGCTTCATCGGATCAATTGGAATACGGCTTTAAATATTATGATACTGCTCAAGATGCCCTTGATTCATACACCGGAAAAGAGGTTCCTGAATCTAAATATGTTTCAGGTAATGGATATAGTCCTGTTTTTCTAAAGAGCCAAACATATTTTCGAACAATAACTTTTAAAGTATTTGGATCAGTAGATTCTTATACATTTAATGGTACAGAAGGTACAGATTATGTACTGGGTGAAGATGGCGTAAAGGGAAGACTAATTACTTTTGCTCAACCAATTGTTGTTACTGGTCCTACAGTAACAGCTCAAATTCCGCCTCTAACCTTAACATATGGATCAGTACAATATAGCGATGTAACTAATACTGGAGAGCTGTCATTAGTCGATAGTACTACTGGTAAGTCCATAGGGACTACTGCGGGTAAAAATGAATTTTATGCTAGTGCTGAAGACGCATATGAAAATGAAATCGGGTATCTAGATTATAATGATTTAAATGCGGATACAACTTATTATCGTAGGATTACTTTTAATGTATCTAAGCCTGGTGATCTCACTAATCATGATTATACAAATGATTATGATTTTACGAATGAAAAAATTAATGGCTATTACGCAATAATCGGCAGGAATACGGTATCTTATATTCAAGAAGTGCATGTAAATCCTGTGTCAACAACGTTAAAAGTAGATTATCAACCAGTTAAGTTAGGTACTGCACTTGTTAGAGGAATTCCTATCGGGTATTTAATGAATAATAATGAAAATTTGCAAAATTCAGATATAATTCCTAAATATGCTTTTTATAATAGTGCTGAAGATGCGCTTAAAGAATCTAATCCAATTCTGAATCAAAAACCGGATCCGGCTTCGGAGGCCGATCTTACTATTTTTACCAAGGCCCGAGATTATTATTATCCATTAACGTTTACTGTTTCTAATGTGAATAATTATAAACTTAGTGGTACAGAAGGCGTCGACTATGTCGTTGATTCAACTAATAATACAATAACCTATGCTGTGAAGGTCACTGTTTCAAAGAGTGCAACGACAGCAACGGTACCAGATATAACCATTGGTGTAGGTGTTCCAATATCTACTATAGATAATGATTTTGATGGCATCAGTATTATATCTAATGATACTGGTAAGCCAATACCAAGTTCAGATCAGATTGGTGCCTATCCTAGAATAATTAGTTCTGAATTAACGCCTAGGTACTATGATACTAATGAAATTTCTGCAGATAATATTGGTACATTAACCCCCTTTGAAGGGAGTGCTTTTACAAAACCTGGAACTTATTATCGTTTAGTTGGATTATATAATTCAGATGTACCAAATTATAGTTTCGATGATCTTATTAACGGATCTACAGGAATGACTCAATCTGATGGAGAGGGAAATGAAATTGTCCTTTACATTCAAAAGGTCAACGTCGTTGCAAACCCTGTTTCCGAAAAGATTGATACGGTTTCCGCAAGTGTAGGAAGTGCTGTCACCTCTGCACCTTCTGGGGATAATGACTTAACCGCAAATGACGAATCGATTGTAGATACGTCCAAGACAAGTACTGGCGGTGAATACTTTGCTAGTGCAAGTGATGCTGTAAGTAACAATAATAGTCTAGGAACAACCTTTAAAAACAATGGGAAGGTCTATCGTAGAATTACTTTCGCTTTAAATAATCCTATCAGCGACTATAGTTTTGAAGGCATAGCAGGTAGCGATTATGTTGTTGATACTAATAGTAATACGGTAACCTTTGCCCAACCTGTAATTGTGAATACTTCAACTGTTGTACCAAATATTTCTACGGAAACTGTTCAAAATGGTAGTTTAATTAGCAGCTCAGAGAACGGAAATAACGATTTGATGGTTAATAATCAATCAATCGTAGCCGATAACGGTATTTCTTATGGCACTGATTATTATGATTCTTCTGATAAAATAGCCGATGTTTTGTCTGGTCAAGTTCAACCTGTTTCAAGTGTTACTGATGGAACCAACTTTACTAACGCAGGTAGTTATTATCGCATTATCAAATTCTCATTGAAAGATGGACTTGACGCTAGTGGTTACGCTTTTGGCAATGGGAAAGTCGATGGAAATACTGTTGAATATGTTCAAAAGGTTAATGTTAAAGCTAATTCTACTTTAGTTGAGGTACCTAGAGTTATTACTAATACAGGTGCTTTGACAACTAGCTTTGATGAACAAGCTGATTATGGCTTGACTAGTGCTGGCGGTTCAATCGTGAGTGCTGATGGTATTCAATTTGGCAACTATTATGATGATGTGAAATCTGCTTTATCACCTGCTACAGCAACTCCATCAGCTGGTGTAGATCAAGTAAATCATAAGTTCTTGAAAAATCAGACGTTCTATCGGACAGTCACTTTCACGTTGAAGAGTGACACAAGTAATTATGATTTCAGTAATTTACCAGCTGGTTCGTACAGCTTATCTGGAAATAAGATTACTTTGGCTCAGGAAATCAACGTTGAAGATAATCCTGCTAGTGTTGATATTTTTGATGCACAAGGCAGTTTAAATGGTCTGGTAATTAATTCTGAACAAGCTGATAAGAATAATCTTTACGTCACAGATGATTCTGGAAATAAGACTCCAATTTATCAAAGCATTAGTTTCGATTCTAATTACTATAGTAAAGATGATTTATCCGCTGATAGTGCTGTAAATATCACTTCTTCGGATGGTAAATTTACTAAAGCTGGAACTTATTATCGTGAAATCATTTTCCATTTGAAAGATGGTGTGGGTGATGTGACTGACTTCAATGGAACTGACGTTAAAAATATTGATAAGACAAATAATACAGTAAGCTTTGTTCAAAAAGTTAATGTCACTCCTAACACGACAACCGTTAATGTGAAAAATCTCAACGTTAATGTTGGAGATTCGACAAATATTAGTGATACGGCTGGTGACGGTTTAATTGATAGCGATAATAATTCATTGGTCGAAAATAATGGAATATCATTTGATACTAATTATTACTCCAGTGCTGCAGATGCTTTGAAGGGTGACACAAGTAAGGCAGTAAACGTAGGTACTAATTTCACAACTGCGGGTGAAACTTATTATCGCAGGATTACTTTCAAGTTAAAAGATGATGCTAATAACTATACTTTCACTGACTTGGTAAACGGTGTTGGCTCTACAAAGGATGGTAATTCGATTACCTTTGTACAAGCGATTACGGTTAATAAGAGTACTGTTACAAGTGATATTTCACCTCTACAAGCGATTAAAGTGGGCAGTACTACTGGCGATGTCAAGGAAACTTCGACTGATCAGTTATTCGATCAAAATGATAATTCGATCATTGCTAATGGTGGTAAAAAAGTTGGAACGGATTACTATGACAGTGCAGCTGCTGCTTTAAGTTCTGTTACTGAAAGCGATACGGCAAAATCACTTGGTGTTAAAGATAATAAATTTACTAAACCGCAAACTTATTACCGGACGATTACTTTTACCTTGAAGAATCCTGTTGATCAATATAGCTTTGCTGGTAAAGCTGGAGAGGATTATGTCATTGGTGCTGACAATAAGACAATTACTTATGTTCAATCAGTGACAGCTTCAGCTAACCCAACTACAGCAACTATTCCAGATATTAACGTTAATGTTGGAACTGAAGTTTCCTCAATTGATAATAATGTTGATGGAATTGAATTGATTGATAACAGTACTACAAGTACCTTGATTAATAAGATTACTGCTGATACGGTAATTTATAACAGTGTAAACGATGCTTTGATGGGTAACACTTCTAAGAAAGTGATGGAGACTAGTTTTCCTAGTGCGGGTCAAACCTATTATCGGAGAGTAACGATTACACTAAATGACGATGCTGCTAATCATGACTTCACGGATATGGTTAATGATGTTGAACCAATTATTTCTAAAGATGGTACGACTATAACTTATATCCAACAGATCAATGTAGGAGTTAGTGCGGTTAATGAAAAGATTGCTAATGTCACAGGTAAAGTTGGTGACAAAGTATCTGATGTTACACTAGGCACGAATGATTTAACTATAAATAATGGCAAAGGATCAATTATGACTAATGGGGGAATTAAAACAGGGGATGAATACTATAGTAGTCCAGAAGATGCAATAGAAAATGTTTCGGCCTTAGGTGATACTTTAAACAAACCGGGTACATATTACCGAACAATTACGTTTGAATTAAACAATCCAGCTAGTTCTTATACGTTTAATGGAACTGAAGGTACAGATTATTCGGTCGATGGAAATGAAGTTACCTTTGCGCAAAAGATTACTGTAGGTTCGATTTCTGCAACGGCTTCAGTGGATCCAATTAATGTTTCCGCTAAGACGAAGGTTTCCGTGATTGCTGGGGACCAAGACTACACGTTAACTGGAGCTGAGTTTGATCACGTTGGAACAACGTACTACAAGTCTCTTAAAGGAGCCTTAAATCAGGATAGTTCTGATGTAGATAGTGGGGCTGTCAGTGGTGATTATCTGAATGAAGGTAATTACTATCGTTTGATTTACTTTAACTTGGATTCTGATTTTGCTAAGGATTACGTAGTATCAGATGATAATGTCAAAGTAATTGACGAACATGTTGCTGTCTATGCACAGCCAGTAAATGTTAAAAATAAAGCTGCTTCTAAATATAATGTCAGTGTTGGAAAAGCTAATGTTGGCGATAACAAAGTAAGTGACACAGCTTCTGAAAATGAACTTTATGACCAAAATGGTCAAAAAATATCTGACGTTACTGTTTCTTATGGCAGTAAATATTATGACCGAGCAAGTGATGTCTTTGAGTCTGGCATTAAGACAACATCTAATGTTGATTCGGAGGGTAATTTTACTAAGGCTGATACGTACTACCGTGAGATTATTTTCCATCTCACATCTGCTGAGCTGGATGCGAATAATTTTGGTCCAGATGCTCAAGTTGACATGAAAAATAAGACGGTTTCGTTTGTACAGGCTGTTGTAGTTGGTGCTAATACAATTACTGTCACAGTTGATCCATTGACAGTTAATGTAGGCACTTCAATAAACGCTGACAACGTAACTAATACTGATTCCTTTAAGTTGACTGATAGTGCTGGTAAATCCTTGGGAACGGCGACGGTTGATAATACCTTTTACTCTAGTGTTGATGGAGCCTTGAATAAGAATACGACCGCAATTACTACGGGAGCAATTGATGGCGCCTTTGTTAAGGGTACTTTCTATCGTGTAATCACCTTTAAGACGGACAATCCTGATTTTGCCAAAGATTATGTTCTGAATAATCCTAATGTACGAATAAATGAAGATGGTTCAATCAGCTTTGCACAACAAATTAATGTTCAAAATAGTTCATTAGCTACTCCAAATATTGCTGTGGCTAGAACTACGACGGGTAATGGCGATGGCTTGAATGATAAGTCGGGCAATCAGCTATTTGATCAAGCTGGTAAAAATATTGCTCAAGATGTTACTTTTGGGACTGACTATTTCACAAACTATAATGATGTCTTTAAGGGTACTAAGCCTGGTAAATTTACAACGGCTGGAACTTATTATCGTGCGATTACTTTCAGGGTCAATCCGGCAGATATTAATAACAATACATTTGGAACTGATGCACATCTTGGAAAAGATACGGTATCTTATGTTCAAACGGTTGTCGTTGAACCTGATCAGGAGCAAATCAATGTTTCCAATCTGGATTTGAATGTAGCTGTTAATACGAAAGATAATCCTGCTTTGACAAGTACAGATAATTACACTTTGACGAATTCTAAGGGTTCTTTAGTTGATCCAACCAAGGGTATAGTTCTTGGCAAGCAATACTTTACTGATAAAGATCTAACCAAACCAGCTAAAGATGCTTCTGGTGTTAGAATTTTGAAAGCAGGCAATTACTTTAGAACTGTTAAGTTTTACTTAGTGGCTAATGCTGGTAGTGCTGATGACTTCGACAAAATTGGCGGCAAGTATAATTTAGCTGATAACAGTGTGACATTTGTTCAAAAGATTAAGGCCACGACTAGTTCAGCCATTTATAAAATTAATAATGCGACGGTCGAAAGTGATGTCTTAACAACTGATTCTGAGTTGAACAATCCGGAAGATATTTATATTGTTGGAAAAGATGGACATACAATCGTTGCCGACGGTGGAATTAGCTTTGATTCAAATATTTATAGTACTAAATCAGACGCTGAGAACCAAAGCAATCCTAATAAAGACGTTGATAAGAACAATAAGTTTACTAGAACTGGTTCTTACTATCAAAGAGTTACAGTTTCACTAGTCGACAATGGAGTTAATGCCTATGATTTTGGCGGAGATACTGCTGTTGATAAAGATAATAATGAAGTAACCTTTATTCGAGTCATTACAGTAAATCCTGCTAGTTCAACTGGTGGCAGTACTGGAGGAAACTCCGGTTCTACTACTGGTGGAAATTCTAGTTCTTCTGGAACTGGTTCAGGTTCAAGTGAAAATGAGAGTAATGATGATTGGACCTACACACCAATTAAGGGTGTTGTCACAACTGAATCAAATTATTCAGAATATACTTTGAACAATCAGAATAACGAAGAGATTGTCAATCGAGCTTTAATAGAGAACACTGCTTGGAAGACTGATCAATATCGGACTAATAAGAAGGGCGTAAGACAATATCGGGTAGCAACAGACGAATGGATCGATGCCAGTGATGTCGTCTTTGACCAAGAAGTTACTGACGACTGGACTTATAGTTCAATCAAAGGTGTTGTCACAACTAAGAACAATCGAGATTCATATCAACTGGATAGCCATACTAATAATCCTATCAATAATCGTAAATTAGCTAAGAATTCTGCTTGGAAGACTGATCTATATCGGAGTAATCACGAAGGTGTAAGACAGTATCGAGTAGCAACAGGTGAATGGATTGATGTTAACGATGTCGTCTTTAGCCAAGGGACAGCAGATGAGGATAATTGGATTTACACTAATATCAATGGAATTATTACGACAAAGACTGCTCAAGAGACGTATGCTTTGAACAATCAAGCTAATAAAATAATTAGTAAACGTTCTTTGGCAGAAGATACGTCTTGGAAAACAGATGAGTATCGGACTAATAAGGAAGGTGTAAGACAATACCGAGTAGCAACAGGAGAATGGGTTGACGCAAATTACGTCTTCTACGAAGAACCCGTTGCCACCGGAGTATTCAAGAATGCCAGCAAAGTTAATGGAATTATCAATTTGGATAGAACAAGTACAGTTTATAAATTGTATTCGAAAGAAAATCAATTGATAGAGGATTATTCATTAGCTAAGGAGACATCTTGGAAGGCTGATTATCAAGCAGAAGATTCAGATGGTAGTCTTTATTATCATGTTGGTAAAGATGAATGGATCAAAGCAGTTAAGGGAGTCCATTTCAATATTTATGCATGGTATTAAATTTAATAATAAAATCAGAGAGCACGACATAACATAGTCAGCTTTCAAACAATAAAACAATGGACCAAGGCAATCGTAATTTGATTACCTTGGTCCATTGTTTTTATTGTAATTTATTCCAAGAATCGGTTATTTCCTTTACCAATGGCTTTAATTGAGATTTTCTTTCTTTAAGGTAAGTGACATAGAGATCCATTGAGGCAGCCTCGTCACTGATAGGGATTTGGACTCGATCGTCAGATTCATCCAGAGATTGATCTATTTTAGAAATGTTAGTACTAAAGTAGGGGAAATTAGAATATTGGGTAATTTCAGAGAAAGCGTCACGCTGAGCCTGGTAGAGGAATTTGGCGTCAGGGATTTCTTGTTGGATAATGTCTTTCCAAATACCAATGTCAGTTAAAACAATAAAACTTAATCCTTTTAATTGCTGGAAAGTAACGGAATTTAAACTAGCTATCGCCATAAATTTATCCAGATTGACTGATAATTTTTCCGTTCCAATGTAAAGAGATTCAATTGCTGGTGTTTCAAATTCCTGATTAGTGATGATCATTGAATAGTTGTTTTCAATTAGGTTTTGTGAGATGGCATCAGTTGAGAATAGATTGTTATTAACTTCAACATTCTTAGCTAAACTCTTCATGTTTCTGAGAAGAATTAAGGGGCCTGGCACAACAGAAGCTACCTTGATGACACGGTGGCTGAAATCAAAATTTCTAACCGTATCAAAGAATTGTTGGTTCGTATCGAGTACTTTTTTTGCTTCAGTTGCGGCTAATTCACCAGTTTTAGTTAAGGAGATTCGATTAGGTTGACGATCAAAAATTTTCACGCCTAATTCATCTTCCAATTTTTGCATTCCACGAGTCACAGTCGGTTGTGTGACCATCAATTCTTCAGCTGTAGCGGCTAAGGTACCATATTTTTTGAAAGTTACGAGTTCCTCTAATAAATAATTATCTATCAAATGGGTTACCTCACAGTATGTTTTGAACGTATACTACCATGTCTATCTAGTAATTTTCAAACAATAACAATCGGTATAGTATAAGCACTGTTAAAAAGAAATGCGGAGGCAAGTGAAGATGCAAACAGTCAAATTAAATAATGGAATTGAAATGCCACAATTAGGATTTGGAGTTTTCCAAGTTACTGATCTCAAGGAATGCGAGGATGCAGTATTGAATGCTTTGCAAGCGGGGTATCGTTTGATTGATACTGCTGCAGCTTATCAAAATGAAGAAGCTGTTGGGCGTGCAATTAAAAAGAGTGGTGTTGATAGAAAGGATATTTTCTTAACATCAAAGCTTTGGGTTTCAGACGCCAACTATGACAGAGCTAAGAAAGCTATCGATACTTCTTTGGAAAAATTGGATACGGATTATCTTGATTTGTATTTGATGCATCAACCATATGGTGATGTAGCTGGAGCATGGCGTGCGATGAGTGAAGCTTATAAAGCAGGTAAAATCCGCGCTATCGGTGTTTCTAACTTTTATGCTGATCAAGTTAAAAATCTTGAATTATCAAGTGAAGTTAAACCAGTTCTTAACCAAATTGAAGTTAGTCCTTGGTATCAACAAATTGACGAAGTTAAGTTCAACCAAGACGAAGATATCCAAGTAGAAGCTTGGGCACCGTTCGCCGAAGGTAAACATGACATCTTCACTAATGAAACAATTGCTTCTATTGCTAAGAAGTATGGTAAGAAAAATGGTCAAGTCATTTTAAGATGGTTACTACAACGTGGTATCGTCGTTATTCCTAAGTCGGTTCATAGAAATCGTATGGAAGAAAATATGGATGTCTTTGATTTTGAACTATCAGATGACGATATGAAGACTATGGCAACTTTAGATAAGAAAGAAAGTCAATTCTTCGATCATCGCGATCCAACAACGATTGAACAAATCTTTGGCTCAAGTTTGGCTCAATTGAAATAATTATGAGTCCATTATTGGTTTTTAATTAAAAATCAAGTGGTTGTAAAGAGGAGAATAGATGGAATTTAAAACTTTAAACAATGGTGTTAAGATACCAATGCTTGGATTAGGTGTCTTTCGTATAAATGATCCAACTGAGTGTGAGGAAGCAGTCTATCAAGCAATTAAAGCTGGTTATCGTTTTATTGATACGGCTACGGCTTATCAAAATGAAGCAGCAGTTGGTCGTGGAATCAAACGGTCTGGAATAGATAGAAAAGAATTATTTATCTCAACTAAACTTTGGATTACAGATACGAATTATGAAGGTGCCAAAAGAGGTCTTAATAATTCTTTACGTCGTTTAGGCTTGGATTATATTGACCTGTACACTATTCATCAACCTTATAATGATTACTATGGTGCATGGCGTGCCATGGAAGAACTTTATGAAGCAGGAAAAATTAGAGCACTAGGTGTAGATAATTTCCGTCAAGATCGGTTAGCCGACTTTATTGAATTTAACAAAATAAAACCGCAAGTTAATTTATTGGAAACACATCCGTTCTATCAACGACAAGCAGAAACCGATTTTTTGAAATCAGAGAATATTCTACAAATTGCTTGGTCACCGTTTGCTGCCGGTCAATTTGGCATATTTACAGATCAGACGTTAATTAAGATTGCTAAGAATCATGGGAAAAGCGTTGGACAGGTAGTTCTTCGTTGGCTAATGCAGCGCGGTATTGCAGCAATACCAAAAACTAGTCACATTTCAAGAATGAAGGAAAATTTGGACATTTTTGATTTTGAGCTGAATAATGATGAAATGAATTCTATAGGCGAGCTTGAGCAGGGTAAAACGGTTGCGGGTAATCGTGAGACTGCTAAGGAAGTTAGAGAGTTTTTTGACGCATTCTCCCAATTAAACACAGATGAATAATGCTATCAAAAAAGTTTCAATGAACAATATAATTCATTGAAACTTTTTTATTTATCTTCATCAAATCGTAGTGTTTTTTTGATACTTTCGGGAAAATTTTTATCAACGTTTTTAGGAAATTCGCTTAAATCGTTGTCATTTAATACTTTGATGAAATGATTTATCCAACGATTGATAGTGATGTAATTAGCTTGATCACGATCTAATTTTTCTTCAAGCTGTTTTTGATATGTGGTCATTAATTCAAAACGGGTTTTAAGTGATTGACGGCCCTGAGCAGTCAAAGTAACATATTCCTTTACCATTTCAATGGGCATGTCATTTTCACGAAGAGCTTTAACTAATTTGATCCAGATCAAATCGTCTTCGCTAAAAATACGATTGTTATATTTATCTCGCTTTACATGGGGCAAAAGCCCCTTTCTATCATAATATCGGATAGCGGATTGAGTTAATCCGACATGTTCAGCTGCTTCTTGAATTGTAAGTGCCAAGTGACCGTGCTCCCTTGTTTAGAATTTTCCAAATATTTCTATTTATTTCAAATATAGCATAATTCTTATAATAAGAAATAAAGTTTCCACGTTACTATGTAATCTTGATGTATTGACTGCTGCAAATATATTTTAACAATATTTTAAAAATCAAAAGATTTATAGATATCATCAGAGCTAGTTTAATTTTACTAAAATTTGATTAAATTATAGCTGATAAAAATATAATGCGAATAAAAGTATAAATAAATATATATATAATGACAATTTAAGTCCATAAAATTTGCCTTGAAGCGTGGTTTAAGGCTTAATATGAAGCCGATTACATAAAGGGAGGATATTCATTTGTCAAAATATGAGGACGAAGTAAAAAATAATAATATATTTGGCTTCGGTGCTTTGAATGAAGCCTATGGTAAGTACTTTTCAGGTAACAGTTATGCTCAAGGACTAGTTCAGTCTGAAGACAATATTGATTTTAATGTTGCCAATGTTAACTTTGAACCCGGAGTTCGTAATAATTGGCATATTCATCATGATGGCTATCAAATCATATTAGTTACTCAAGGTGAAGGTTGGTCTCAAATTGAAGGCGAAAAGCCTAGAAGCTTGAAACCTGGTGACGTCGCAGTATTTAAGGAAGGCGTCAAGCATTGGCATGGAGCAAAAAAGAATTCATGGTTCTCGCATTTAGCAATTACTAAGGGAACTACAGAATGGTTAGAGCCAGTTTCTGATGCAGATTACGACAAATTACCAGAATAAAAACAGAAGAGGATAAATATTATGGCAGATAAAATTACAGCAGGTCGCGACAATTTGGGAGATTTTGCTCCTGAGTTTGCTCATTTTAATGATGATGTTTTATTTGGTGAAGTTTGGTCCAGAGAAGATAAACTTTCCGCACATGATAGAAGCATGATTACTATTGCAGCACTTATGTCAGCAGGAAATTTTGAACAATTAAAGAGTCATTTAGTAATGGGAAAAGCTCATGGTATTACTAAGGACGAAATAGTTGAGATTATTACACAATTGGGATTTTATTGTGGATGGCCTAAGGCTTGGAGTGCATTCAACTTGGCCAAGGAAGTATACGCTGACAAAAAATAACTTTTAATAAATTATTGCTTATTTATGGAGGAATGAATGTATGTCAGATGAAAACTTAGAGATTAAAAAACAAGGTTTTTATTCAGCTGGGGGTACGGTTCAAAAGGCTGATGGAACTTTTGATCCGATCAAAGGTCAGATGTCACCAGAAGGTCAAATAAGACATTCAGATCATGCTAATGTTTTTTATCAGTTACCAAGTAAGGGTAATGGACATAACATTATGTTTTTACCAGGATATGGCCAATCAAGAGTTAGTTACATGAGTACTCCAGACGGGCGTCCTGGATTTTCAGATATATTCTTGAAGAAAGGATATGGCGTTTACTTAATTGATCAACCGCGTCGTGGTGAAGCGGGTCAATCATCCGTTCCCATGACTCTCAGTGCACAACCTGACGATTTAAATTGGTTCACTCAATTCAGACTCGGACTATGGCCTAAGTTTATGAAAAATGCTCAATTTCCGACAGATGACCCCAGATACCGGAGAAATTGATTTTCCCCTTATTACTTCAACCGCGGTCGAAGCATTAAAGAAATCTGGACCATCCGTCTTAATGACACACTCACAAGGCGGAGTTCCGGGTTGGATGATTGGTTCAGCAAGTGATGATGTTACTGCTATTATCGCAATTGAACCAGGTGCTTTTGTCTTTCCTAAGGAGGAAGTACCAGAAAAAATCGTGACAAAATATCCAATGGCAATTGAGGGGATTCCAGTTTCAGATGATGATTATGTTTCTCTAATTAAGAAACCAATTGTCGTGTACTTTGGAGATAATATTCCATCAGAACCATCAAAGGTACCTGCTTGGGACTTTTGGCGTGGATCAGAAGGTGCAGAGTATTATTTTGATTACAAGCGTGGTGCTGCTGTTAACCGAGTTGAATTTGTCTCATGGTCACAACTTGATTGGCAAGAATTCCATCCAACAGAAATTGTTAAAGATTTGAAACAACCATATTTGATGATTTGTGGTGAAAATGCTTTTACACGTCCAGGAGCTGAAGTAATGTTTAAAAATGCTGGAAGTGAAAATAAGAAACTAGTTATTATCCCTAAAGCTCGTCATTTTGATTTATATGATGGGGAAGATTATGTTCCAACGGCAATTGAAAATATTACGGAATTCTTGCAAAAGAATATCTAGATGAAGAGATTTTCAAAAGGGATTGATCCGATTAGAATCAATTCCTTTTGAAATTAAGATGGAAATATAATTAATCACTATACATCAGACGTATAGCAGCATGCTTAGGTAGTAATTTTCAAGTTACCATTTCGGCTATACAATGAATTCATCAAGTAAGCAAAGAGGAAAAAATGCAAACAGTTAAATTAAATAACGGCATTGAAATGCCACAATTAGGATTTGGAGTTTTTCAAGTAACAGATTTAAATCAATGTGAACAAGCAGTTGTCGATGCAATTGCTTCAGGCTATAGATTGATTGATACTGCTGCAGCTTATCAAAATGAAGAAGCCGTTGGTCGTGCAATCAAAAGAAGTGGTGTTGATAGAAAAGATCTATTCATTACTTCAAAGCTTTGGGTTTCAGACGCAAATTATGAGAGAGCTAAGGCTGGTATTGAAACATCATTAAAGAATTTAGATGTTGATTATATAGATCTTTATTTATTACATCAACCATATGGTGATGTAGCTGGAGCATGGCGTGCGATGAGTGAAGCTTATAAAGCTGGAAAAATTCGTGCCATCGGTGTTTCAAACTTTTACCCTGATCAATTAAAGAATTTGGAACTTTCAAGTGAGATCAAGCCAGTAATTAATCAAATTGAAACTAGTCCTTGGATGCAAGAAAAGAGTGAAGTTAAATTTGCTCAAGGCGAGGATATTCAAGTTGAAGCTTGGGCACCATTTGCTGAAGGTAAGCATGACATCTTTACTAATGAAACAATTGCTTCTATTGGTAAGAAATATGATAAGAGTAATGGTCAAGTGATTTTGAGATGGTTACTACAACGAGGTATCGTCGTTATTCCTAAGTCAGTTCATAAGAATCGCATGGAAGAGAATATGAATGTTTTTGATTTTGAACTATCAGATGACGATATGAAGACTATGGCAACATTAGATAAAAAAGAAAGCCAATTCTTTGATCACCGTGACCCAGCAACGATTGAACAAGTCTTTGGTTCAAGTTTGGCTCAATTAAAATAATTTTTCGGAGGAATTTATATTATGACAAAAGTATTAATTTTAGGCGCTAATGGTCAAGTAGCAAGAATTGTTGAAAAACGTCTCTTAAAGGAACAACCAGATGTTGAATTGACATTGTTCTTACGTAATAGTGGACGTCTTGATTCATTGAAGGATGAAAAGAATGTCACAATTATTGATGGTGATATTGCTAATTATGATGATGTAAACAATGCATCAAAGGGTCAAGATATTGTGTATGTATCAACAGTTGATCACACTTCTGACAACATCATTACTAAAAACGTTGTGAAAGCTGCCAAGGAAAATAACGTTCCACGGATTATCGAGACTAGTTTACTTGGAATCTATAATGAAGTTCCTGGTGAATATGGTCAATGGAACTACAATCAAGTTAAGAGTGGCTTACCAGCTGCAATTAATGCCGATAAACTTCTATCAGAATCAGGTATTTCATATACTACCTTACGTTTCCCATGGTTGAATGATCGTGATGAAGTTAAGTATTCAATTACACATAAAGATGAAAAATATGTTGGTGTTTCTGGATCACGTCAAAGTATGGCTGATGTGATTGTTAAGATCATCAATGATCCTAAATACTTAGCTAATGATAGTGTTGGAATCGCCGATCCTGATACACAAGGTGAAACTAGACCCGTATATTAATCAAAAATAGCCTTGCATTTTTGCAAGACTATTTTATATTTCTAAATTCATTGTTAGTTTTGAACTGAATAGCGTAGCCAAACGGCATTGTTATCAAGTTGTTGTACATTCTTTAAAGTTAAGGGAACTGGTTTACGACCTTTTGGTCGACCATCAAATACGGCTGGCATGTTTGCACGACCGTCGACTCCAGCACCAATAACGAGACTAATCTCATCAGTAAGACCGGCATCCAGAAACGATCCGTTGATATGTCCACCACCAACGATAGCCATTCGTTCTACATCAAATTTGTCAGCCAGAATCTCAACGGCTCTATTTAGATCAATTTTGGTTTTTCCAGTGGCAATCCAAGAAATATGATTTTGATCAAGATAAGCTAAATAGTCTTTTTTGACTTGTTCACTAGTGATGATTAAATGTGGCTTTTTAGCATTTAGGTCATCTTCCCAAAGTAAGACACCTTTGGTATCGACAATCACTTCGTAACCTTTGGCATCAGAATTCTTGGCGAAATCTTCCTGCCCCAGTGGTTCAGAATGCTGAGATTCAAATCTACCAGCATGAGACAATTCAGTTTCGGCAGTAACACGACCACTCAAGGTTGTTGGAGCTTCAATACTTTGTAAGGTTGGATAATAATTGACAGTTCCTCTAAGTTGTTCAGTCATATCACAGTCAATTCGACCATCGAGTGAGACCATCATGTGACAAATAATATATGGTTTATTCATGAGTTTCCTCCAATAAGATAATTATTTTTAGTTTAATCCTTAAAGTAAACTTGAGGTCAAGACTTAAAACCAAAGAAGCTAAGTATACGCTTGAAGCAAGCTAGCATGTTTATGTAGTAATTTTCAAGTGAGTCCGATGGCTATACAATGAACTCATCAAGTAAGCAAACAGAGAAATTTATTACGATTAGAAAATCGAGGAAAAATTAATATGACAGAAGAAACTTTTAACTTAAATAACGGTGTAGAGATTCCTGCTATGGGAATCGGTACTTTTCAAATGCCAGTTGATGCTGCTGAACAAGCAGTCGTTGATGCATTAAAGGATGGCTATCGTTTGATCGATACAGCCAATGGTTATATGAATGAAACAGGTGTTGGTCGTGGAATCAAGCGCTCTGGTGTTAATCGTTCTGACATTTTCTTGAGTACTAAATTATGGCCTAGTGTTTATACTGACGAGAATGCAGTTGATGATTCTTTGAAACGTTTAGGAACTGATTATGTTGATTTGATGTTCTTACATCAACCAGCTGGTGACTTCTTAAGTGGTTACAAGCAACTCGAAAAAGCCTATAAGGATGGCAAAGTTAAAGCTATTGGAATTTCTAATTTCCAAGGTGAAAAATTGCAGCAACTTTTGGACAATGCAGAGATCAAACCACAAGTTATTCAATCAGAAGCTCATCCTTACTTTACCGAAGATGAAGTTAGAAAGGTTTTGAAACCATTTGGAACAAGATTGATGGCTTGGTATCCATTAGGTCATGGTGATAAGAGTTTGATCAATGAACCAGTCTTTGCTCAATTGGGTCAAAAATATGGTAAGTCTAGTGCACAGATTATTTTGCGCTGGCACACACAAATGGGCTTTATTGTAATTCCTGGTTCAACTAATCCTGATCATATCAAGGATAACCATAATATTTTTGATTTCACTTTAACTGATGAAGAAATGGCACAAATTGCTGCTATTAAGAAGAATATTCGTTACTACACACCATCAGCTGAAGCAGAAGAACGTTATGCCAATATGAAATTAGATTTTAGTACTGAAAAATAATAATAATATAGAAGAGGTTTATATATGAGTGAATCAAAAGTAATCGTAATTACCGGAGCATCAAGTGGTATTGGTAAAGCCAGTGCTGAGTTATTAGCTAAAGATGGCGCTAAATTAGTTTTAGGTGCCCGTCGCGAAAATGTATTAAAAGAAATTGCTGAGAATATTGATAAATTAGGTGGCGAAGCTGTCTATCAATCAACTGATGTTACTGATGACGATCAAGTAGAATCATTAGCTAAATTAGCTATCGACAAATTTGGCAGAATTGATGTTTGGATCAATAATGCCGGAATCATGCCACAATCTGTTTTATCTGAAAAGAAGATTCAAGATTGGAACAACATGATTGATATCAACATCAAAGGTACTTTGTACGGTATTGGTGCCGCTATCCCTTATATGGACAAACAAAAGTCTGGTCATATCATCAATGTTTCATCAGTTGCTGGACACCAAGCTCACCAAGGTAGTGCCGTTTACTCAGCTACAAAATATGCTGTTCGTGCTATTAGTGAATCACTTCGCCAAGAAATGGTCGATGCTAAGAACAATGTTCGTGTAACAGTTATTTCACCTGGTGCTATCAATACTGGATTATTATCCTCAGTTACTGATCCCGAAGTTAAAGCTGGTATGGAGAAGTTCTACGCTGCATACAGTATTCCAGTTGAACGTGTTGCTTTGACAATCAAACAAGCAATTGATCTACCAGCTGATGCAGCTTGGAATGAAGTTGTTATTCGTCCAACTAATCAATCAGGTTAAAAATAAATTTATCAAAAAATTTGAGGGAGATATTTAGCTATGAAAGCAGCAACGTTTGTAGAACCAGGAAAAATGGAAGTTAGAGATTATGATATGCCAAAGATCCAACAGCCTACCGATGCAATCATTAAGATTGTTCGTGCTTGTGTCTGTGGTTCAGATTTATGGTGGTACCGTGGTCTTGCTAAACGTGAAAAGGGTTCAACTGTCGGTCATGAAGCCATTGGTATCGTTCAAGAAGTCGGAGCAGATGTTAAAGATGTTAAAGTCGGCGACTTTGTAATTGCTCCATTCACACATGGCTGTGGTCATTGTGCCGCTTGTTTAGCAGGATTTGACGGCGACTGCATGAACAAAGAAGCTGGTGGCAATGGTGGTTATCAAGGTGAATACTTGAGATTTATCAATGCTAACTGGGCTTTAGTTAAGATCCCCGGTCAACCAGAAGACTATTCAGATGATATGCTTAACAACTTCTTAGCTTTAGCTGATGTTATGGCTACAGGATATCATGCTGCTTCTAGTGCTGAAGTTAAAGACGGCGATACAGTTGTTGTAATGGGCGACGGTGCTGTTGGGTTATCTGGTGTTATCTCAGCTAAATTACGTGGTGCAAAACGTATTATTGCTATGAGTCGTCATGAAGACAGACAAAAATTGGCTAAAGAATTCGGGGCTACTGATATCATCCCAGAACGTGGTGATGAGGCTGTTGAAAAGGTTATGGAGCTAACTGATGGCAATGGTGCTGACGCTGTTCTTGAGTGTGTTGGGACCGAACAATCAGTTGATACAGCTGTTAAAGTTGGACGTCCCGGTGCCATTGTTGGACGTGTTGGTGTTCCTCAAAAACCAGAAATGAATACCAATAACTTGTTCTGGAAGAATATCGGACTCCGTGGTGGGGTTGCCTCTGTTACAACAGACGATAAGAACGTTCTTTTGGATGCGGTATTAAGTGGCAAGATCAATCCAGGAAAAGTCTTCACTAAGAGATTTACACTTGATCAAATTCAAGAAGCTTATGAAGCTATGGATAAAAGAACTGCTATCAAATCATTGATCATTGTTAGTGGTAAATAAAGTAAACACATTTTAAAGTAATAAAAAAACTTTAACTTAGTCGGTTAAAGTTTTTATTTTTGCTAAAAATGTCTAAAGAGGGATTTGTTTTTGAAAAAAGAAGTAAGAACGAATAAACAAAGGTTTGGAATAGCCTTACCAATCATTCTTTTAACGTATTTTATGATAATTCTAGATAATTCAATTATTTTTACAAGTACAGTTAAAATAGCAAATGATTTGTCTTTAAACAATCAATCATTATCATGGATAACTAACGCCTATGCCTTAACTTTTGGGGGATTACTGTTATTTTCCGGTAAAGCCGGCGATGTCTTTGGTAGAAAAAGAGTCTATTTAATTGGACTGGCAATTTTTAGCGTTAGTTCATTATTAGTTGGACTTTCAAATAGTGCTGCTATGATTATCTCCATGCGTGCCGTTCAAGGTATCGGTTCATCAATTCTTGCTCCGAGTACTTTAGCATTGTTGATGGATAATTATTCGGGAAAAATGCGAACGAAAGCTATTGGTTATTACGGAGCGACCGCCGGATTGGGATCTAGTTTTGGACTTGTAATTGGTGGTATTATTGCCAGTTATTGGTCTTGGAGAGTGGGATTTTTCTTAAATTTTCCAATCGGAATTGCCATGTTATTACTCTCAATTAAATATTTGAGATCTGAAAAAACTTATGCTGAAAAAATTGATATTTTAGGAACTATTTTTTCGATTTTAGGAATCTCAGCTTTAGTCTATAGTATTGATGGAACTAACTATCGAGGATTATCATTGATTGTTGCCATCGTCAGTTTGATACTTTTCGTATTTCAGGAAAATAAATCTTCAGAACCAATTATGCCATTAACACTGTTCAAAAATTCGGAACGTAGTTTTGCTTATCTGGCCAGATTTGCATATATGGGATTTGCGGTATCGTACTTCTTCTTAACCCCATTGGCTATGCAAAGAGTATATGGATTTAGTCCCTTAGGATCAGCTCTTGGCTTTTTACCTGAAACAATTCCACAATTCATTTTTGCAGCGGTTGAGACTAGATTATCAACCAAGATTAGCAATTCCAAGTTATTGATTACTGGGATGGTTATTACATTTATAGGGGTACTTGCTACTGCAATTTTAGGAATTGGGTCTGGTTATGTGCTATCGATAGCTATTCCTATGATATTCGTCGGAATTGGACAGGCATTTGTGCTCAGTCCGTTGACTGTTTCTGGAGTTTCCCATACAACTCCAGAAATGACGGGTTCAGCTTCAGGTATTGTTAATACAGTCCATCAAATTGGTGGGTCAGTTGGATTATCTGTTGTTGTGACTTTAGTCAGCCGTTATTCGAATCCAGCAATGTCCTATAATCATGCAATGATATGGATTACTGTTTTAGTTGGTATAGCTCTAATCTTTTCATTAGGGATTATCATTTTTAACAATAGAAAAAAGTTGAAATCAAATTAATTTAGAAAGTATTCTCTATAATCCTTAACGTAATTTGCAATGTTACGTGGAGAATGTCCTAAAATTCTTTCGGTTTCATCAGTAACAGTTTTGGCGTTTCCCAGCTGAGTTATGAGGTAGAGCATTACCATGACGTTGACGAAATCCTTTTTCATACCGCGTTTTAACATGGTGTGGCGAAACTTTAAAAGACTAGGTTTGCTATAAGTGATTTTGGTTCCTAGTACTTGAGTCATTACTTCGGCAATTTCATAATAGGTCAAAGCTTGTGGACCAGTGATATTGAGTTTTTGATGAAGGTATTTGTCATCTAAGAGAGCTATAGCTGCTACGTCAGCGATATCACGGGTATCAATGAAACTAGTTTTGGATTTGCCAGCGGGGATAAAGAGATCATGATTTTTGACAATGTCCTCGCGATGAGTTGTGTTAAGGTTTTGCATGAAAAAACTTGGTCTGATAAAGGTATAAGGTAAATTCAACTCTTCAATTAGAGCTTCAATTTTATGATGGGGTGTTCGAGGATTTTTTTCGACACCAAAGAGTGAAATAAAAACGACTTGTTTTAATTGTTGCTCTTGAACATATTTCAAAAATGGCAACATATCTTTTTCAGGTTGAGCTAATTGTGGGGGACGAACGAAGAATATTTTTGCGACGTCTGTCAAAGCACTTTCAAAGGTAGAAGAATCTAAAAAATCAAAATGTCTCAATTCAAGATCAGGAATACTTGCTAATTTTTCCTGGTCTTTTTTGATATTGTGAACGCCAGCGACAACCTTAATGTTATGATTTTGACTCAAATTTTGAACTAGTGGGAACCCAATATTGCCATTGGCACCGATAATTAATATTTTTTCCATATTACACCTCGTCTGATTTTAAAAATTTACTCAATAGTTGATTAAGTTCTGTTTGTTCTGGAGTTGATAAGTGGTTTAAGTAAGAATCCATGACCTGATTACTGATTTGTTGTCCAAGATTTAAGTATTTCTCGCCACTTGATGTTAAAGAGATCAGATAGGAACGTTTGTCAGCTGAATCGACTTTTTTAGTGATTATTTTCTTAGTTTCTAAGCGATTAACAATCCCAGAAGCCGTGGGTCTATCCATATTTAAAGCTTGGGCAATGTTTTTAACAGTAGCTTGTTTTCGCGGAGACAAGAGATAAATTTGTTCCGCCACAGCCCACTGTTGAATAGTTATATTTTCCTTTAGTAATTGTTGATTTAATTGATAGCGAATTTCTTTAGAAATCTGCATTAAAAGATAACCTGTATTCAAGAAGATTCCTCCTATATAGTTAGTACACTAACTATATTATAGACGATTGGTCAAATATATCCAAAAATTGTCTGAATCTCTTGCTATCAAACGCGTTCGAGGGTCTACATTATAGTTGAGATCCAGAAAGGAAAGTGGAAAAATGTTTGCATATGTACAGATTTTTAAAGGTAAAAATAATGTGTCATACGGTTATGTCGATCTTTCTTTTACAAAGGATGCACTCGTAATTTCAACGTTAAAGGGTGATTTGCATCACAGTATCAGAGTTCCAATTAAGGAAATGACCGATATTGTGACGGGTAAATATGAAGGTTGGAATCAAGTTAAATTTACTTGTAATGATTTGAAATATTCAATTACTTATAGTGGCTATGGTGGTTATGACTATGTGAAGAATCATCTCATGGCAGACCTATTAGCTGAGTCATAAGTCTAAAAAATACAATGAGCCTGGCAATCCAATTAGATTACCAGGCTCAATATTTGTCTTGTTCTATTTTTGCTTAAGCTCTGTGCCAAGCAGCATAACCAATTGAAGGGAAGATTCCAATTAGTTGGTTAACTTGTTTACGATCGAATTTAAATTGAATTGCTGGCAACAATGCGTTGACAGCATTTTCAGCTTGATCACTGACTTCGGTGACACCAACTAAGTGTCCTTCATTATCGTGAATCTGCTTGCTTTCAGCGATAGGTTCTTTATCAACTTGATAATACCAATAGTTGGCAAGATCATTAGTGCTAATCTTGTAGCCTTTGTCTTTGGCTTCTTCAACTGACATACCGGCTTTAGCGATACGTGGAGAAGTGAAGACAACTGAAGGGATAACGGGATATTCAATGGCGTCTTGAGTTTGTCCGGAGAATAGTTCCATTAAGTATTTGGATTCAAAGTAAGCTGCAGGAGTAACTTTTGGAAGGTCGTTAGAGACAACATCGCCAGCAGCATAAATGTTCTCAACGTTTGTTTGGAGATGATCGTTTACGAAGACACCGGTTTTGTCATATTTAACGCCGATTTTTTCCAATCCGAGGTTATCAAGATTAGGAATTCTTCCAGTTGCGTCTAAAATCCAGTCGGTTGTTAAGGTTTGATTGTCGCCATAAGTAATTTGATAGGCGTCATTCTTTTTAGCAAAGGCTTGTACGTTAGAATTTTCAATAAATGTCACGCCACGCTTTTTCAAGTCATCGACGACTTTTTGAACATATGGTTGATAGAATTTTCTTAGAACTTTGTCGGTATGTAGCATAACCGTCACATCAGCCCCAGATTCATTGGCCATAGTAGCGAATTCCATCCCGATGTATCCAGAACCGATAATGGTTAATTTCTTAGGCAATTTCTTCAAGTTGAGGAAGTCTTCACTGTCATGAGCTAAGTCAGTTCCGGGAATATCCAAGCGATGGGGTCTCAAACCTGTAGCAATAACGATCTTTTCAGCAGTAACTTTCTTTTGGTCATCCACAATAACGGTGTGCTCGTCTTGAAATTGGGCGAATCCTTTGATGATTGTAGCACCAGCATTTTCCAAGCGATCAGTTAATCCTTGTGGCAAAACATCAATGATCTCTTGTTTGTGTTCAATGTTTTTAGTCCAATCAATTGAAATATCGCCCTTTAAAATACCATTTAAACGTTGTGCTTCACGGGTCACTTTGACTGGCTCATCAAGTGCAATTTTGGCATTACAACCACGGTTAGGACAAGTACCGCCGACTAAGCCGCTTTCGATAACACCAACGGAAACACCACTCTCAGCTAAAGGCGCAGCTCCGTCAAAAGTTGCGTGTCCAGCACCGATATAGAGTACCTCATAATCAAATTTTTCAGACATTAAATTATCCCTCCAATAATTATTCTATATGTTAAATTTAAAACATTTCTTACACCATGACAATTAATAGGCTCTTTCGTAGGGTAATAAGAAGTATTAGAATAATCCAAAAGGAGAAATTTGCTATGGATGTTGAGATAAAACGTGATGGATTAACTTTAAGAGGAACATTGATTAAGCCTAAGGCAAAGGAATTCAACTTAGTTGTTCTGATGCATGGATTCACTTCAAATCGAGGAATAGAACCGGAACAATTATTGTATCAATTGGCACAACGCTTTGAAGCTGAAGGGATGGCAACTTTACGTTTTGATTTTAATGGCCATGGTCAAAGCGATGGTCGTTTCCAAGATATGACTGTCTTGAATGAGATTGGTGATGGAAAAGCTATTTTGGATTATGCCCGCAATATCAAAGGTGTGAAAAATTTGTATTTAGTAGGACATTCTCAAGGTGGAGTCGTGGCTAGTATGATTGCCGGCTACTACCACGAAAAAATAGATAAATTAGCTTTGTTAGCTCCGGCAGCTACATTAAGAGATGATGCTTTAAAGGGAAATACTCAAGGATATACTTATGACCCTCAAAACATTCCCGATACTTTGGCAATTAAAAAAGGTTTAACGCTGGGTGGCTTTTACTTGCGGACGGCACAAACTCTCCCAATTTATGATGTGGCTAAGGAATATACTGGCCCTGTTTGTCTAGTTCACGGACTTAAAGATACGGTGGTCGATAAAATTGCTTCGACTAGATATGATGATGTTTATCAAAATGATCAATTGCATTTACTAGATGATGCAGACCATGGCTTTTCGATTGGTAATTCACGTCAAGAGGCTTTGAATATTACAACCGAGTTTTTGTTGGGATAAAAAGTTAGGCTATTTTGTGAAAACATCACTAGCTTTAACAAATTCGTTAGTCGCTACTCGATAATGTTTTGTTTCATTATCACCTAAATAAGCGATTCGATCATATTTCCAAGCAGTGTCATTGGCTAAACCGCGATTGTTGATTAATTGAGTCTCAGCTGAGAATAGATTAGTTATTGAAACATTTTTTGTATTAATGACACCACTTTGATTGATATAACGATAAATATCGTGATCTTTGACCCATTCATTGGTAGCCACACGATAATATTTTGTACCATTTAAAGTTATGATCTGATCAACTTTCCAATCTGACAGGGCAGCCAATTGACGCTGCTTATTTTTAACCATTTTGCCGTCTTTTATGTCATATAGATTGACATTTTTCTTCATAGTTGCGATTAAACCGTTGTATTTACTTGGTAGATTAGAGGAAGTATCTGCATCGTTATTGGTTGAAGAATTATTGTTATTTGGCTTGTCGATAGCAGTATTTTGAATAGTATAGGTAATCTTTTCTTTAGTGGTAATAGTCCCATCTTGGTTAACGTGAGCTGTAACTGTTTTCTTATCAGCAACATGTCCGGAAATTACGGGGACAGTGACAGAAATATCTGAACCAATTTTTCCAGTGACATTAGGAACAACTTGATTACCTAAATTAGAGCTAATAGTGACATCGGCGGTAACTTCGTTATCGTCTGTTTCGTCAGATTGATTTGATTCATAATAGAGTTCTAAAGTGGACGTCCTACCCGCATTCTCAAGTTTTACTAGAACTTGATTATCTTCGAGTTTTTCACCACTAATACCATATATACCAGTATTTAAAAAGTTAGGTTGGTTATCTATACTACTAGCAGATCCAACTTTGCCAAAGTTTTGTTCAAAAATTTTTCGATATAAAACTGACCCAGTTCGAATAGTAGTTCCTAGTTGTGGTAAATATTCATAGATAGTGCTGAAAGCTGTTTTATCTTTATTAAGTGTTGCTAAACTACTATCAGGCATCTTAGGTTCATCTTGTAGTGGAATCTGATCATTTAATTCTGCGGTAATTTTTTTAGAAAAATAAGGCTTGTTATCTAAGTAAACTTTGTAATTGATCGTATAAGGCATGGCCTTTTCTAAGTAAACATTAAATTCATTATTAGATTCTTTATCAATAGTTTTGCGGTCAAATTTTTTTATGATAGGTTCATCAGATTTGGCACCACCATCGATATCGTTTAAGGGGTCCCACTGAGTAAAGCCTTCAAAGTCGAGATCATAAGCGTCAAAGTAACCAATTAATTTTGGGGAATCATCAATCTCTTTTAAGGTTGAAACCATGAATTTGTCTCCCCTCTCATGGTAGGCGAAAGCATCCTCTTGTTGAGCAGTAAAGAATTCTTTTTTGGTATCTTTGAAAAGGTAATGAATTGTGGCTGAACCATCAGTTAACTCGCAAGTAATTTTTCTTACTGGTGTTTCCTTGTCAAAGAGGGTAAATGTCTGTTTTTTTTCGTCATAAACCATATTCAAATTGACATTTAAGGCCTCATATTCCAAATATCCACCTGCGTTTGATTCTGTTTCAATAGTAGGTGTTGCCACAGTGGTCTTCTTCTTTTCTTGAAGATCCCAGATGTTACGTTGGTTCAATTTAATATAACCAACTTCTAAGAATTTGCCAGTTTCTGCATAAGCTTCAATCGGAATAAAAGCTTCTGATCCTAATTCGTTCAAATCAAACTTCTCATCAAAGTTTAAAATTTGTCCATTAGGAACGGGCATATCCCTTGTTTCTGAACTTTTTGTGGCTTCAACATCGGTAGCTGTCGAATTGAGCGTGGTATAACAGAATCCTCCTAAGATAATTGCGGATAGTAAAATAGTTGTTGGTTTCTTCATGTTGAGAACTCCTTGCTTTTTGTGGTAGGGGGTTTTCAAGATACACTTGAAAGTTGCTACAAGTATAGCAAGGAATTTTGTACTGTGAAGTGAAAATATCATGTTATATCAACAAACAATTAAGTCTGAAAAAGATAATTATAGTAAATATTCTAAATATGCCGCCGTCCACAAAATCCCTGTGATTGGCTGGAACATAGCCGACACGATTTTGAGCTTTTGCATAGTTCGCAAAATCTCAAAACTCGGTCTTATTCTAAGCAACAAGTTGCTAAGAATAATTTGGCTATTGAGCCATCACAGGGATTTTGCTCCCGACTAGATTTCTTCTTTTATTTAGATAGATTTAGACATATTTTGTTGAATAACAACACCATTTTTTAAGACAAATAATACCCTGATAGAATTCGATTAAACTGAATTTTATCAGGGTATCGTTATTTATTTTAGAAATTATTGTGACAAAACTAAAAACCACCATCTAGTCGAACGGACGACGGCAGTTTAATACCAACTTTACAAGTTTAATTCAAAAGCTAATCGGGCATTGTCTTCGTGATTAACAGCGGGTTCGTCTACATAAATTTTCCCACGATGAACGTAACCAGAGTTCTTTGCCAAAAACTGCATACGTTTATTTAATAAGTGCGTATCAATTCTAAAATTACGAATACCATTTTGATAAGAATGGCTGATTAAATTAGAAATAAAGATTTTTCCTAAATGCTGGCCAGCGTAATCGGGATTGATAGCGATGCGGTGGATTGTTGCGTAAGGATCGGTGGTATTCTTCCAGTGACCATCAGTGATATTACGATAGTTTGGGTCATCCGCAATAATTAAGGTAGCTGTTCCAGCAATTTTGCCATCGACTATTAAAACCCAACATTGCTGGGCTAGAATATCGCTTTTTATGGTATCTAAACTAAGATAGCCGTTTTGCCATTGGGGACTGCCATCAGCTTTTAACATAGCTTGAGCCTGGGCGATAATATTCATAATTTTTTTTAAATCTGGAACTTGTGCACGTTTGATATAAACTGAGCTCAATTGTAAGCCTCCATATAAATAAGATGATTTAATTTTATCATTTTAATTCTAGTTAGTTGAACCACTATCTTCGATAAAAAGAAAATCTGGTGTTAAAAATTAGAATTATCTTAAATAACAAATTTAACTCTGATATTTTTTATTTGTTTATTAATTAAAAATTAAATTAGTCTTTGAATTTCAAAACATCATTAATAGGTTCACGTTTTGATTGGAAAGTGTTGATGGTGGTATCGGTTGGATAGCCGATGGAAATACCGACTACTAAGGTCTCGTCATCGGGGAGATTCATTCTTTGGCGAATCACTTCGGGAAACTTTACGCTGGTGTAATTGGGAATTGTTGCTAAACCCTTATCGGTTGCGGCTAACATGATGGTTTGAGCAAATGAGCCGACGTCAAAAATTGACCAAGATGATGAATTCTTGGGAATCGTTAAAAAGATGATAGCTGGTGAATTGAATAGGTGAATACTAGCAGAACTCATTTTTTCATGTGCTTCATCAAAATTTGGAAAATGGTGGACGATGTCATGGCGCCACTGTTGCATGTTTTCTTGAGCAGCTAAACTCCAATCTTTTCGGTGCATGACAGGAAAATCAGGATTGCCTTTTTCAGAAGCTCTTTTGACGTATTCATTTTTTATTTCGTTTAAAGTGTCACCCATGGCAACGTAGGCTTTCCAAGGTTGAGAGTTGACCCAAGATGGGGATTTTTGAGCTAGCTTGATAATTTCCGTTAAAGTTTTTTGACTGATAGATTGATTTTTAAAGTCACGAACGGAATGACGATTATTAACTGTTTCTTTGAATTCCATAATTTAAGTTCCAGTTTCTTTAATATTTTTTTGTAAGGTATCTAAGAATAATTTGGCAGCGGTTGGTAGAGTTCGATTCTTGCTCCAAATTACGGTATTAGGATCGGTTAGTTCTGGTGCTAAAGGCCGAAAAACTAATCCTTTATTGGAAGTAGTGTCGACCAGATCTTCATAGGTTAAGGCGATACATGCTCCAGTTTCTACCAATAATCCAGCATTAAAAATCAAATTGTAAGTTCCGACAAAATTCAATTGATCAAATAAATCTTTACTCCAATCTTGAAAGGATTTCTTGCCACGGATTTGTCGGGAAATTAAAATTGGACGACCAATTAAATCACGAGGGTAGATTTCCTTTTGTTTCGCCAATTGTTCATCTTTTCGCATGATCACGCCCCAACGATTTCGCTGAGGTAAGACTAAAGTGTGGTAATTAGTCAACTGTTTTTGACCCATGATGATACCGAATTCTAAAATTCCACTGTCGAGATCTGCCTTGATTGTATCGCCGTCGCCACTACGGAAATTGATGTGTATTTCAGGGTACTTGTGCATAATCTCTTTGATAGTTTGCATGACACATTTCAAAGCAATGCTTTCGCCAGAACCAATATCTAACGAACCGGAAATAACATCTTTTTTCTGAAGATTATAGGTGGTTTTGTTAACTAAGCCGACGATTTCTTTAGCCTGTTCTAATAAATAATAGCCATCTTGGGTCAATTGCAATTGTCTTTTGCCACGGATGAAGAGCTTGGTTCCTAAAGTGGTTTCCAAATCTGCAATTTGGCGTGACAAGGCTGGTTGTGAAACATGCAGTAAGCGGGCGGCACGGGAAATATTCTGTTCCTGAGCAATGATGATAAAGTAACGTAAGACACGGACGTCCATTAGTACACCTCTGTTATAAGTAAAAGTTATAGTAAACTATTATTAATAAGTATTTAACATTATAATAATCTCTTCGTATAATGAATTCAATCAAGAAATTAGGAAGCGAGGTTTTCTGTTGGAATCAAAAATGGATTTGGGAACTAAAGCGTATGATCAAGTTGAAAAAATCAATCAAGTTAATCAGAAACTAGTTCAACAATTAAATAATGGTACATATGGACCAAATGAAATCCGTCAAAGGGTTAGTCAGATTACCAATGAAAAAATTGATTCTTCGACCGAAATTCGTTTGCCCTTTTATACTGATTTTGGACGGAATTTGCATTTTGGTAAAAATGTTTTCGTTAATGCAGGAGTAATGATCACCGATATGGGTGGCATTTATATCGGCGACAATGTTTTAATTGGACCGGGAGTAACCATCGTGTCTGTTAATCACCGTATCGAACCAAGTCAAAGACGAAATCTTAATTTGAAATCAGTTTATATTCATGACAACGCTTGGTTAGGAGCAAATGTTACAGTCACTCCTGGAGTAGTGATCGGCGAAAATGCCATCGTCGCTGCTGGAGCTGTGGTAACTAAAAATGTGCCTGCCAATACGATGGTCGGTGGTGTACCGGCTCAGGTTATTAAGACAATTAAAGGAGAAAATTAGATGGATAAAGTAGTCGTAATTATGGGAGCTTCTAGTGGAATTGGCGCTGCTACAGCTAAACTTTTAGCTAGTAAGGGAGCCAAAGTAACCATTGCTGCCAGAAGAATGAATCGTTTGGAAGAAATTAAAAAGGATAATCCTGATAGTGATATTTTGGCAGTTGAAGCTGATGTCACTAAGGAAAAAGAAGTCCAAAATGTGATCGACAAGACAATTGAAAAATTTGGACGTGTCGATGTTTTGTTCAATAACGCTGGTATCATGCCAGTAAATAACTTGGACCAAATTGCTCGAGATGAATGGACAAACATGTTGGATATCAACATTAAAGGTGTTCTTAACGGAATTGCTGCAGCTTTACCAATTATGAAAAAGCAAAAGAGTGGACATGTGATCACGACTTCATCCGTTTTAGGCTATGAAGTATTGCCTGGTTATGCAGCCTATTCTGGTACTAAATATGCTGTTCGGGCAATTATGGAAGGTCTTCGTCAAGAAGAGCACAAGAATAATATCAAGACAACTATTATTGCACCTGGTTCAGTAAAAACTGAGTTATATAAGTCAGTGAATAACAGTGAAGTACATGCTGGTTTGGAAAAAGTCATGGAAGCTTCTGGTACTCAAATGGAGGCACTACAGCCAGAAGAGATTGCTCAAGCTGTGGCTTTTGTAATTGATACACCAAGTAATATGGCCGTTAATGAAATGGTAATTCGTCCTACAGGACAAGAAGTGTAGTTTAAATATATAATGAAAGCGTTATAACAAGGAGGATATTTATGTCAGTATTTGATGAGACTTTTACAATGAATAATGGAATTAAGATTCCCAAATTAGCTTTAGGTGTTTGGGAAATTGATGATGATAAGGTAGCCGATGCGGTTAAGTCAGCTGTTAAAATTGGTTACCGTCACATTGATACTGCTCAAGCTTATGGTAATGAACGTGGCGTCGGTGAGGGTGTTAGAAATTCCGATGTTTCACGTGACCAAATTTTTGTTAATTCAAAAGTTGCTGCTGAAATCAAAAATTATGACGAAGCTAAAAAATCAATTGATGAAACTCTAAGTAAGATGGGCTTGGATTACTTGGATATGATGATTATTCATAATCCACAACCTTGGATGGAAGTTAACCAGGGCAAAGACCGTCACTTTGAGGGTAACTTGGAAACATGGCGTGCAATGGAAGATGCTGTTAAAGCTGGTAAATTAAAGACAATCGGTGTTTCAAGTTTCCAAAAAGAAGACTTGGATAATTTGATTAAGAACAGTGACACAAAACCTGCTGTTAACCAAATTCAGATTCATATCGGCGATACACCACTAGACCTTATCAAGTATTCACAAGATAATGGAATCGTGGTCGAAGCCTTTTCGCCAATCGCTCATGGTGCAGCTATGAATAACGATGTCATCAAGAAGATGGCTGCCAAATATAACGTCAGCGTTCCCCAGTTGTGCATTCGTTTCGATTGGCAATTGAACGTGGTAGTTTTACCTAAGACTGCTAACCCAGATCATATGAAATCAAATGCCGATATCGACTTTGAAATCTCTGATGAGGATATGGCAACTTTGGCTAAACAAGACAAAATGGATTACGGCGATGCTAGCCTTTACCCAGTCTTTGGTGGAAAACTAGGCAGCTATAATGGAGAAACCGGTTCAGAGAATAAGTAAAAAGGAAAAATCTGAATTGTATTAAAAATGGAGAACATCAGCAATAGAATATTGAGGCTTATTTTAAAATAAGATATAATAGAAGCATGAAAAGAAGCCCTTAGTGTCGTGAGCTGATGGCTTCAATGCAAGTTTTAAATGACAAGACTTTAACTAACCCTTGGGGTTAGTTTTTTTTTATCTATTTTATTAATAAGGACAATAAAAAAAGAGCATTGGTGTCGTGAGACCCAATACCCTTAACGCAAATTTTGAATGACAATTTGTTTATCATTATTGATGCAAATTTACAGCGGTGATGATAATATATACATAAATCTATTTACAAAAAGAGGTGTTACTAATGAGTGAAATCAAATCTCTATCAGCGTTAAGGAATTATACAAAAGTGTTTGATGAATTAAAGCCAGGGCAGCCCGTTATATTTACGAAAAATGGGAATGAGGTAGGAACATTGGTTAATTCAGAGGATTGGAATAAACTTCAAACTGAAATAAGACTTCTAAAGGATTTAAGTCGCGAAGATAGTCAATTTAGTGGAAGTACGTTAAGCGAGTTTAGAAAGCGTCATAATAGAAATCATGTATAAGGTAGAGATATCCAAAGGTTACGAGTTTGATTATATGATGATTGAAAGTAACTTAAGGGTCAATAATTATAGTGATGACCGTATTAACAAATTGCTTAATAAGATTGATTACCAAATAGATTTGTTGGCGGAGACACCAGGAATGGGAATAAGGTTAGAAAAACATACTCAAATACCAAATGATTTTAGATTTCTGGTATGTGAAGATTATTTACAGTTTTATAAGGTTTATGAAAAAGAGAAAACTGTACGTGTACTTAGGTTAATAAATGGTAGAACAGATTATTTATCAAATTTAGGCTTAATTTGATTAAGGAAAAGGTACTCACTTTGATTCTATGAATAAGTCGGAAATAAGCTTAATTTTAAATTTCAAGAGATCATCGCTATATAAATAGAGGGTATTACTAGAGTACGGCAATATTGCACATCTAATTCTAGTAATATCCTTTTTTGCTTCCAATAATATAACCACGATTCAGTCCGGAATAGCAAAGTTGATTTGGCTAAGTCGTGCCCACTACGTTCCAGTCAAAATCGACTTTGCTATGGAGGACGAAAGTTTACACTAACCAAGGTAGAAAGTTGCTAATTATTATATAATCTAGGAAAGAAAAATTTTAGGAGAAAAAATGGCTAATAAGAAAAAATTAGAAGACATAATTCCACAATTTTTGGAGAGTCCCGAGTGTAAAGCACTGCATGATTACTCACGAGAAATGATTGTCAGAACCATCAAGATGATCAGTGAAGTAACCGATAATTCTGATCTTGGTGATTATAGTAAGTGGGATGAAGAATTTATTGTCAGTTTAGTTATGTCGATGGTTGATGAATTTGACGAAGGCGACGCTCATTCTTTTGCGATGATAATAACGATTTACGATGTTATAAAAGCTGTCTTGAAATATTTAGCAACTAATAAAGAAATTCCCGTTACATCGAAGAAAGTAGATCAACTTTTAACCGCTTTAGAAACAAAAATCGGGCTTAATGGTGAATTTCCCGAAAAGAAAATGGCTAAACCAGAGCATAATGATCCTAATCTTCCTAAATGGAGCCAACATATTGCTGACGATATTGCAAGTTATTCTGATAAGTGGGTCGACAGCTACATTCAAAGTCCTGACTGGAAGAAGCGCCAAAAGGGTGTTACTGAAGACTTTTTGGATTTGATTATGTCGGCTCTGACGGAATTTGCCTATGATATTTATCGAAAGACGCCCAAATCATGGACCAAAAAGGCTATGACAGAAATCATGCAAATGGAATTTATTGATAATTTAGAATTATCGAAAGCAGACTATCAACTAATAGTTCCAGCTTTGTCCGATTTATTCGATTTTGTCGCTAAAAAGGGTTGGCTAAAAGAACAAAAAGCGCAATCTTATAAACGATTTCTAATTGCAGGTGAACCGAAGATGCTTAAGGAAGCTAATGAAGAGTTTGAACTTGAGAAAGAAAATAATAATATTATTTCGTTGGATGAAGCTCGAAAAAATAAAGGAAAGTGATTTGATTTAATTCAGAAATTCGATCACTGATTTTGAGAATCTTTCAAAGTGTTGAAAAATACTGCCATGTCCAGCGTCAGAGTATATTATTAAAGTGCTATTTTTGATTTCTTGATTTAAGGCATATGAATTAACCGTCGGGACCATAATGTCATAGGCACCATCCACGATTAAAGTCGGATTTGTTATTGTCGATAGATCCATTGGCTTTGCTTTAGACCAATCGTTGATAGCCTTTAATTGCCGAAGGTAAACGGATAAGGTTGCCTTTTTGTCGCGATTGGACATTCGAGATTGAATCTGTTTCAAGTAAGTCGTGGTAATTATTTTTTCGTCAGGTATTTTAGTGAAAAATAAATATGACTTGATATTGTTTAAATGTGATAACGATTTTAGAAATTTCAGATTAATGATTTTCTCAGCTAAAGAAACGCCACTTCCGCCACGGGGACCAGTTCCAGCAAGAATTATTTTTCTGACGATGGTCGAGTCGAGTTCCAGTAGTTCTTGAACCACCATTCCACCCATTGAGAAGCCTAGAGCGTCAATTTGTTTAAAATTTAAAGCTTTAATAAATGTTAATGCATCAATTGCCATCTGTTTGATTGAAGTTGGAACTTTGCCACTCGAATATCCAACACCAGTATTGTCAAAAGCTATTAGATGTCTTCTTTGAGCGAGTTGATTGATTAGTCGAGAATCCCAAGTATCCAAAGTTCCAGCCATAAAATTGAACAGAACTAGAGGGATTTGGTCAGGATTTCCTAATTCACGATAAGAAAAAGTTATACCAGTGGCACTGACAATAGTTTTATTCGGAGCTGTTAAGTAATCTTTAGACATTGTTTCCTCCAATCAATTTATTCAAGTATACGAAAAAAGAATACTACTATACCTATTTAGTAATTTTTATATTTCCAATTTAGTTCTATTATTAAAATGTATAACGAGTGTAAAGGAGAGAATTATGGCAGAGACAAATATTCCAACATTTAAATTAAACGATGGTACTGAGATTCCTTCATTTGGTTTTGGAGTTTTCCAAATTCCCGCAGATGGAACAACTTACAAAGCAGTTAGCGATGCCTTGAAGTTAGGCTATCGTCACATTGATACAGCTGTAGCTTACTTCAACGAACAAGAAGTTGGCAAGGCTATTAAAGATAGTGGGATTCCTCGTGACCAAATTTGGGTAACTTCTAAAATGTGGTTACAGGATTTCGCTTATGAGGACGCTAAAAAAGCAATTGATACATCACTTAACAAATTAGGTTTGGACTATATCGACCTTTACTTGATCCACCAACCATATGGCAAAGTTGATGAAGCATGGAAGGCCATGGAAGAAGCTAAGAAAGCCGGTAAGATTCGTTCAATCGGTGTTTCCAATATGACAGTTAAGATCTGGAATCAATTTGTGCCAAAATTTGCGACACTTCCTAGTGTCAATCAAGTGCAATACAACCCATATTTCCAACAAAAAGAATTGCGTAAAGTTATGGCTAAAGCTCATGTGACACTTGAGGCATGGGGTCCATTGGGTCAAGGTGATAAAGAATTGTTCAATGAGCCAGTTCTAAACGATATTGCCAAGAAGTATGGCAAGGATGTTGGTCAAGTTATTCTACGTTTTGAACATCAAGAGGGAATCATTGTCTTCCCTAAGTCAGTTCATGAATCACGGATCGAATCGAACAAAAATATCTTTGATTTTGAATTAACTTCTGACGAAATGGATGCAATTCGTGCCTTGGACCGTAATGGTAAGGGTATGCATGATCCTGATGCACCAGGTGTTCAAGATATGTTGTTGAATGCTTTCGATGTTCACGCTAATGATTAATAAATAAAATAAGTGCTGATGGTAATCGTTGCTGATTATTATCAGTACTTTTTTATATATAACTTTTAATTATAGTCCTTAATAGAATATAAGTATTAGACATAGAATGAGCTTGCCACTAGTATATGAATTATCAAAACTAGAGGGTGAAATATGAAAATATTAGAGAAACTATTGTTAACTATTGCGGCCGTAACCTTGCTAGCTGGCTGTTCACAAAATAAAACTGATAATTCTAAGGCAACTAAGAGTACCAATGAACGAACTAGTCAAGTTACGACAGCACAAAAAGAGACTCAAACTAAGATTACTGTTTCTATTAATGGAACTGAATTAAAAGCTCATTTGAATAATTCTAGTGCCGCTAAAGCTTTTGCTAAAGAATTGCCAACAACTCTAAGCTTTAGAGACTACGCTGATATGCCTGAAAAAGTTGCTGATTTAAATCATTCGCTACCTACCAAAGGGATGCCGAGTGGACATGAGGGAACTAGGGGCGCCATCGGTTATTGGTCTCCACAACAGAGAATCGTTTTTTACTGGGGAACGGAAGATTATTATGAAGGAATTCATATTATTGGAAAATTTGATTCTAACAATTATCGAAATGTAATTAGAAATATGGGCAATAACGTGAATGTCAGAATTACTAAGGAATAGAAGGCCTTTAATAACAGTGATTCAGGCAAATAAGAATACAAAATAACTTGTTTGTTTTAAAATTATCATGTGGTAGTAACAAAATATTCAAAATTATCTTGTCGAAAATGAGGAGGATTGTATGTATAAAGATCTTAATAATAAAGTAGCCATTGTTACAGGTGGTTCTAAAGGAATTGGAACGGCAATTTCAGAACGATTTGGTAAAGAACATATGTCAGTCGTTATTAATTATCACAGTGATGAAGCTGGAGCTAAAGAAGCCGCTGAAACGGTGGAAAAAAACGGTGGTAAGGCTACAATTGTTCAAGCAGATGTTTCTACAGAAGAAGGCAATCAAGCCTTGTTGCAAGCAGCCTTAGATAAGTATGGCGATGTTGACGTTTGGGTCAATAATGCCGGGATGGAGAAGAAATCTCCAACACATGAAATATCCTTAGATGACTGGCAAAGGGTCATTGCTGTTGATCAGACTGGTGTTTTCTTAGGTTCTAAGACAGCCTTAAAATATTTTAGAGAGCATGATAAAGCTGGCAATATTATCAATATGTCATCAGTTCATGAACAGATTCCTTGGCCTACTTTTGCTAGCTATGCAGCTGCCAAAGGTGGAGTAAAACTCTTTACTAAAACAATTGCCATGGAGTATGCCAAATATGGTATTCGTGTCAATGCAATTGGACCTGGTGCTATCAATACGCCAATCAACGCTAAAAAATTTGCCGATAAAGAGCAATATGACCAAACTGTTTCAATGGTGCCAATGGATCGAATTGGTAAACCTGAGGAAGTAGCTGCGGGTGCTGCTTGGTTAGCTTCATCAGAATCAAGTTATGTTACAGGAATTACTTTATTTATTGATGGTGGTATGACCTTGTATCCTGCTTTTAAAGATGGTCAAGGTTAAAATTTTAGGAGAAGCCTGCTGTATTGGAAACGATATGGAAGGCTTTTTTTGTACAAAAAATTTATCTTTAAGGAAAGCTCATTTCATTAGTATGTGTTTAATGTATACTACCATGTTTATTTAGTAATTTTTTTATTGTCAGCTAGGCCATATACTATATTCATCGCTTGAGGGATATAGAAAATTATGGAAGTGGAAAAATATGAGTATCGTATTAATGTTATTACCAGCAGTTGCTTGGGGAATCTTACCATTGACTGTTGCTAGAGTAAAAGGAAGACCAATTAATCAGATTTTTGGAACAGCGATTGGCACTCTCTTAGTCAGTATCGTGGTATTTCTAATAAATAGACCAACTATTTCAATTTTAAGTTTCATTCTAGCTGCTCTAGCAGGTGGTTTTTGGATCATAGGTCAATTAGGACAATACAACGCTTATCGTTCGATTGGAGTTTCACAGACTATGCCGATTTCGACAGGTCTGCAATTGATTGGGACTTCTCTGATTGGTGTTTTGATTTTTGGAGAATGGGCTTCAAATAATGCCAAGATCTTTGGCGTAATCGGAATCCTACTATTGATTGTTGGAATTTCATTAACCGCTAAAAAGGATAAGAGTAGTAAAGCTAACAAGCAAACGGGCACGTTAGTCATGTTGGTTTTAACCACGATTGGTTTCTTGGTTTACAACTCGATTCCTAGAGCAATGACATCTTCTGGTTTGGCAATCTTCTTGCCAGAATCAGTGGGAATGGTTATAGCAGTTTTACTTTACCTGGTTTTCACTCGTCAGCCTCAAGTTTTACATGAGAAATCCAGTTGGCAAAGTATATTAGCCGGATTCGTTTTTTCAATTGCGGCGATCACATACATTTTGTCAGTTAAGGACAATGGAGTTAATTCAGCCTTTGTTGTTTCGCAACTTTCAGTTGTTATTTCAACTGTTGGTGGAATGGTCTTCTTACGTGAAAAGAAGAGTCATCATGAATTGATATTGACAATTATCGGTTTAATTCTAATTGTCGGTGGAGCAATCGTTACTACAATATTTTAAAAATTAAATTATATTATCGGAGGAATTTATTATGTATAAAGATTTAAATAAAAAAGTTGCTGTTATCACAGGAGGTTCTAAAGGAATCGGAACAGCTATTTCTAAACGTTTTGGTCAAGAACACATGTCAGTCGTTATTAATTACAACAGTGACTCTAAAGGAGCTCAAGAAGCTGCCGATGAGGTAGAACAAAATGGTGGTCAAGCAGTCATTGTTCAAGCAAACGTAGCGACTGAAGAAGGTAATGCTTCACTTTTGCAAGCTGCAATTGATAATTTCGGTGATCTGGATATTTGGGTCAACAATGCCGGAATGGAAACTAAAGCACCAACGCATGAATTGTCATTGGAAGACTGGAATCGTGTTATAGCAGTTGATCAAACTGGAGTTTTCTTGGGTTCAAAAACAGCTTTAAATTATTTCAAGAAACAAAACAAAGCTGGAAATATTATTAATATGTCATCAGTCCATGAACAAATTCCTTGGCCAACATTTTCTAGTTATGCTGCCGCTAAAGGTGGAGTCAAGATGTTTACAAAGACTATCGCTATGGAATATGCCAAAGATAATATTCGTGTCAATGCAATTGGACCTGGTGCAATTAATACACCAATCAATGCGAAAAAATTTGCGGATAAAGAACAATATGATCAAACAGTTTCAATGGTACCAATGAATAGAATTGGTAAACCTGAGGAGGTTGCTGCTGGTGCTGCTTGGTTAGCTTCATCAGAATCAAGTTACGTAACAGGAGTCACACTCTTTATTGATGGTGGAATGACACTTTATCCAGCATTTATGAATGGACAAGGTTAATTCCTTTAAACCTTAGTGAATGAAGTGTGGATGATACATTTGAAAAAATCAGTGATTTTAATAATTATGGGTTTAATTTTACTTTTGATAGGAGGCATCTTTTTTATGAATTATGAAAAGAATTTAGCTAATAAACGGAATAAAGCTACGATTGCTGGTCAAGCTATTGACGCAACGCAATTGGGCAGATCAGATAGTGAGTGGCGAAATGGTTACGGGATGCCTTCAGATGGTAAAGATACTAATAGTAAGAATCAACCAACGAGAAAATTAACTAAAGATGCTAAAAGTCTGATTATTTACTTTTCAAGATCAGGTAGTACTGAACTTTTGGCAAGTAAGATTGCTCAAGAGACTCAAGCAGACATCCTAGAAATAGTTGTGAAAGATCCCTACTCGGGCAATTATCAAAAGACTTTATCACGCGCTAACTCAGAACGAGAGAATCAAAACTATCCAGAACTTGATATGACGGTTCCAGATCTTAAACAATATCAAACAATTTATCTTGGTTATCCAATTTTGGCTATGACATTATCGCACCCTTTAACAGCTTTTCTTAAAACCTATGGTGCTCGCTTGTCAGGCAAAAAGATTGCTCCCTTTATGACTGAAGGTGGCTATGGACAAGGCGACAGTGTTCAACGAATCCGAGAGATTTTACAAGAACAAGGCGCATCCGTTGAGACTATTACTAAGGCTTTAGTAGTTGATGGTAATAAGGTTGATCGAGCTGATAAACGTGTCGATAAGTGGGTGAAACAAGTCCAATGATAAAACAGAATATAATCAAAATAGGAGTGATTTTGTTGTCGTTAATGTCTTTTAAGAGCCAAGTTGTGGATGCAGCAACAAATAAGAGTAAGACTGAAACAATAAATTATCGAACAACATATCAGGATAAAGAGTATAAAAAACAGGCAACAGTCTATGTGCCAGCTAAATATGATAATAAAAAGAAGCATAATATTATCTATTTGATGCATGGTTCAACCGAGTCGGGGCGTGATTTCTATCAAGATGGAAACTTCAAGAAAATTTTAGACAAGTTGAATCGAGTAGATAAATTAAAGAACACGATCGTTGTTTTTCCAACTTATTATCCTAACAGAAGTTTTGTTAATTCAGATTATTACAGGGATCGTCCGTTGAATAAGAATTTTGCTAAGAAAGAATTAACAAAAGATCTAATGCCAGCTGTGGAAAAAAAGTATCACACTTATGCCAAAACTACTGATAATGAAGGTTTCAAAGAATCGCGTCGACACAGGGCTTTCGGCGGTTTCTCCATGGGTTCTATTACCACTTGGTACGTTTTTGAAAATAATTTAAAATATTTTCATGATTTTCTACCGATGGCTGGAGATAGTTGGACCATAAAACCGGATGGAGGAGCGGTTGCTAGTAAAAGAACCGCAAGTCGTTTAGCAGAGTCGACTGATTCACGTTCTTTTCAAATTTTAGCAGCGGTAGGCGCAAATGATGGAACTAGTGGTTCCATGACACCGCAGATAGAAGCTATGTGGAGATTACCAGAATTTAACCACCAGAATTTGAAATATTATACGCAAAAAGGTGGCAGTCATTCGCCACAATCAATTGGGAAACAATTCGAGCATTATGCAGGAGAACTTTTTAAAAAATAAGTAATACTTAAGGAGAGAATAATATGTCAAAAAAATTTATCTATTCAATTGTATTATCGTTTATGGCGCTGATTAGTATATTCACTTTCAGTTCCATGAATGGAAGTACTGTTAAAGCAGCAAGTAAGACGTCGTCTAATAAAGTATTAGTAGTTTACTATTCAAATTCAGGAACAACTGAGGCAGCCGCTAAAAGGATTCAGAAACAAACGGGTGGAGATTTAGTTAAGTTGAAATTATCTCCTAATTATCCAAGCGATTATAATAAGTTGACAAAAGTTGCTAAAAGACAGATTGATAAAAATATTCATCCCAAAATTCTCAATAAAATTATGATGAATAAATATAAGACTGTTCTATTAGGATTCCCAACTTGGTATCAACGTCCACCAATGTTTATTAATACCTTTTTCAATAAATATAATCTAAAGAATAAGACTGTGGTACCATTTACTACAAGTATGAGTAGTCCTATGAAAGTAAATCGTCCATATTTGAAAAAGATGGCTCGTGGCAAAAAGATCAATTTACAGTCGGGCTTTAGAGCAAATAGTGCTAAGAAAACAACTAAGTATTTGAAGAACAATAATCTAATGAAGTAAGTTAGATCATAGATACGTTTAAAATTTTTGTAGTGAGGAGTTTGATTATGGCTAAGACAAATAAGCAAGTGATTATTTATTTTACTAGTTCTGGTACGACAAAACGAGCCGCAGAAAAGATTCAACAGGCGACTCAAGCAGATATTTTTGAATTACAAGCAGTTGAAGCTTATCCCAAGGATTATGAGGCAGTTGTTGCCAGAGGGAAGAAAGAATTAGATAATAAAATTCACCCTGAAATCAATCAAGAGAAATTGCCAGATTTTTCGCAGTATGATGAGATTTTCGTTGGTTTTCCAACTTGGTGGAGTCAGCCGCCAATGATTATTCACTCATTATTTGACACAGTTGCTTTTAGTGGCAAAACGATTATTCCATTTACCACTAGTATGAGTTCAACAATTGATGATTCAATGTTGTTCTTTGATGAAATGATTGCTAAAGATACTGGAGTCAATCTGATTGAGGGTATCAGATATGATAATGAGAGTAGTTTAAATAAGTTTTTAAAAAAGAATAACTTAATCTAATAGCTGTGCTGATCGTGAATACTTTACGATTGGCATAGCTATTTTGACGTTTAGTCATTTGGAAAATAAGATAGATATTAAAGGAGGAATTATATAATGTCAACGATTGTAATTGGTTCAGATAGTGGTGTCGGTTTAGAAACTGCTAGGTTGTATGGGAAAAAGGGACAGAGAATAATTTTAGTCTCGAGAAACCAAGCAAAGTTAGATATTGCCACTAAAGAACTAAACGATGAACAAATTTCCACAAGTAATTATGCTTGCGATGTTAATGATTTTTCAAAATTAGAGAAGATGATTCAGGAAATAACTGATAAAGACAAGGATGTAACCAATTTAGTTTATAACGTTGGAAATAAACATCTTGATAATGCTCTTTCTAGCGATGTCGAATTAATAGAAGATATTTTCAAAACTAACGTCTTGAGTGCAATAGTTTCAGCAAAAGCCTTTATTAAAGATACTGATGAGAGCTTGAAACGTTCTATTATCTTTACAGGTGGTGGCGCAGCAGTGCATCCTTCTAACAAAGCTTCAACTTTATCACTGACGAAAGCCGCTTTGAGAAGTTATGCATATACGTTGCATGAACAAGTTATTGATCAAAATATTTATGTAGGTTTGGTCACGATTCAAGGAATAATTGGTTCTTCTAAAGAAATGGCGCCAGAAAAAATTGCTAAAGCATATTGGAATCTATTAGAGGAGCGGAATAAAGTAGAAGCTTTCTACCCAGAAAAGATTACCAAATCAGAATTTGACTGAGCACTTTCAGTGAAATTTAGCTGGTTATCGTGTGATAATTAAGAGGTAAGGAAGATGGAAAGTAGGGTGATAATATGCCAGATAAAGAAATGACGTTAGATGAATTAAAAGAATATAACGGAAAGGACGGGAAACCTGCCTATGTTGCAATTGATGGTATTATCTATGATGTTACTGATGTTGACCCTTGGAAAAATGGAGAACACCATGGCAATGTCGCCGGTAAAGATTTATCGGAAGTAATTGGTCATGCTCCACACAAGCGCTCAGTATTAGCTAAATTAAATGAAGTTGGAAAACTGAAATAAAACTAAGTGTGACAGAATATAGTCATTGAGTATTAAGGTAAATAGATCAAGATAATCGTACTTTGATTACCTTGGTCTATTTTAGAGGGGGGAAAATTTAAATGGAACGTGAGGAAGTATTTGAATACGTCGACCAAAAGTATCAGACGAAGCCAGAGTATTTATGGCGCAAATATCCAAAATATTCAGTGTTACGACATCAAGATAATCGTAAGTGGTATGGATTAGTTATGGATGTGAAGCCTGAAAACTTGGGAGTTGATGAAAAGGGAACTGAAGATGTGATGGATATTAAGTTGAAACCAGAGCAGATTGATGTATTACAAGATGAAGCTGGAATTTTGCCCGCTTATCACATGAATAAAACTCACTGGGTCTCAATTCGACTTAACAAAGTATCCGACACTGAAATTCATAAATTAATCGATGCTAGTTATTTAGAGACTAAGAAATAATTAGAGCTTAATAGATGTTATTGTAGAATTCTTGAATAATTTCAAGAATTTTTTTTATTGCTCAAATACTTGATATGGTCCAAATCAACAAAAAAAGATAGTGGCTATTAAAAAATATGGTACTTTTCAAAGGATGGGTACCAAGGCATAATAAGGACACGTTAAAGAAAGAGAGTAATGATATGAAAAAAATTATGCTTAATCAATATGGCGATGTAGATGTTATGAAGATGGTCGAAGTTGATCTTCCTAAACCAGCCGCCAATCAAATAGTTGTTAAAACAGCTGCAATTGGAGTTAATGATCCAGACGTAGTTATTCGAGCTAATGGTCCTTTCCCAACCATGCCTAAAGAAATAAAACCTACACTTCCACATTCTCTAGGAGAGGATTTCTCGGGTGTAGTAACAGATATTGGTAAAGACGTCACTCGCTTTGAAGTTGGCGATCATGTAATTGGAATGTCCTTTATGAATACTTATTCTGAATATATTTTGCTAGATGATTCAGCGGTTGTCACAACTGTTCCAAAAGATTTAGATTTGGTGCCACTAGGTGGACTTTATCTAGGAGTCGCAACAGCCTATGCTGCAACAATTCGTGACGGACAAGCTAAGTCAGGTCAAAAGGTTCTAATTCACGGTGCTGCTGGTGGTGTAGGTTCTAAAGCCGTGCAACTCGCTAAGAGTGCAGGAGCCTATGTCATTGCCACAGGAACAGCCAAACAAGCTGACTATATGAAACAATTAGGTGCTGATGAGACGATTGATTATCAAACACAAGACTTTACCAAATTGGTTTCTGATGTGGATTTGGTAGTAAATTTGACGGGTCCTAAAACCCTGGCAGATAGTTACCAAGTAATTAAAAAAGGTGGTCGCGTAACCTCAGTTAATGCAGTGGTTGATCAAGAGGAAACAAAGCGTCGAGGAATTACTGGTACTTATTCTAAAGGATTCATGACGGTTGAAGAATTAAAAGATGTCATCGATCTTTATACACAAGGAAAACTAGACGTACGTGTGGATAAGACTTACCCCTTTGAATTAGAAAGCATCAAACAAGCTCATCGAGATTTTCAAGCAGGAGGAAATACTGGTAAGAAAATCATTGTTTTCAAAGACTAAGAAAATTTTGTACTCGTAATTTCTGAGATACATCATTGAATCAATTAAAGCCGATTAGTTTAGATTTTTAAATAATAGTAAAGAAGCCTTACAGTTATTAGACAATAGATCTAGTAGCTGTAAGGCTTCTTTTTTTATTATATCTTAAACACGCCATTGTCGAAGGGTAACTCAACGACGACATTATCGGTTAAACTAAATTCTTTTACATTCTCAAAGGCCTTTTTAAAATCAGTTGCTTCATCATCACTGAAAAGTTCTTTGATTTTCTTCATGATGTCGTCTTTATCCATTGAAGTATGGAATTTATAGAAATCCAAAACTTTTTGAGTAGAGTTCATAGCAACAAAAGTACTTCTGCTATTCTTATTAGTGTACAAGTAACAAGTATTATCTAAATAGCCTGTCGCAACTTTCTTATACAATTCCAGATTGTCTAATCCGATATTTGATAATTTAACAAACTTAGTTTGTTTATCCATGGTTATACCTACATTTTCTATATTTTGTTTTGTCTATGTATAAGCTATTCTGAGTGGGTTGAAAGGGTTTGTCAAATCAATATTCTATCTAAAATATAAAAAGTCATTGTATAAATCAAAATGCAAGCGTTTTATTGAAAATGTAATCAAACTGTAACTTATGAAGAAATTTTTAACGTGGTATATTTATATTCGCTGATAAAAAAATAGGAGTGTGGAATATATGCCACGTAATTTAAAAGAAGAAGTTGTATTCACAGCCATTATGGCCGGATTGATGGTTCTAGTAATGACAGGTTACAACGTTTCCATGGCGCAAGGACTTACTGGGGGGCTTGGAGCATTGGTCGTAGCAATTTTAAAGGGATATCCATTAGGCCTTGTAGTTGCTATTATCTTAGATTTATTGATTGTTGGACCGATTGCTAAGGGATTAGCTTTCAAATATATTATTAATGATTATATGAAAAAAAATACTGTTTTAATTGGAATCACAATTTCAGTTTTGATGGTTCTTGGTATGGTAACTTTGATGTCATTTTTCGGAATCACTGTTGAAGGTGAATTATCAAATGGTCACGTACTTGCTACTTATGGTCATACTTGGATCTTTAATTTGATAGTTGCATTACCTTTGCAATTATTGATCGTTGGACCAATCGCTCGTGGAGTGTTGGGTAAGATGCAAAATGCAGCTGCTAAGAAAGCTGAAACAGAAGTTATTGAAGAAGAAGTTTAAGATATAAAATAAAAAAGCTGGTAGACGGGATTAGAATTTCGTTTGCCAGCTTTTTTGAGTGGAAAAATTAATTAGTTATTGTTCTATTTTCTTAATGATCTTAGCTGGAACTCCACCAACTAAAACATTATCAGGAATATCTTTGGTAACTACAGCACCAGCCGCAACTACTACACCATTACCGATAGTGATGCCAGGACAAATTGTGCAGTGACCACCAATCCAGACATCGTTGCCAATGGTGACTGATTTGCCGATTCCTAGTCGTTGTTGGCGTCCTTTAGCTGTTAGTGGATGATTGACAGTATAAATATCGGTATTTGGTCCAATCCAAACATTGTTACCAATATTAACTGGTGCAATATCTAAGATGGTTAAATTGTAATTGGATAAGAAATTGTCGCCTACATGAATATTCTTACCATAATCCACGTTTAAATTGCTATGAACAATTAGATTCTTACCAGCTGAACCGAAAATTTCACGTGCTTTAGATTCCTGTTTTTCAGGTTGATTCTCTGGGATAGCATTAAAATCTCGACATAGAGTAGCGGAATTTGTCTTCCTATTAGAAACAGCCGGATCTGTTAATTTATACCATTCACCATCTTCGAGTTTTTGTAGTTCACTTTTAGCCATTTGTAAATCCTCCTAATCTCCAGACATTGAAGCAATGCGCATTTCCATAATGCGAGCATTCTTTGATTGCTTGCAAACGAAAACCATTGAATCCGCTATGTCTTCGCTAGTCAACATGATAGAGTTATTGTTCTCAGCAGTTGTTCTTCCGTGATTGATTTCAAATTGTGTATTCGTAGCCGAAGGATCCATACAACAAATTTTAATACCTTTTGGACGAAAAGCTTTATTAAGACTTTGAGCAAACCCACGGTTGGCAAACTTAGAAGCTGAATAAGCAGTTTCATCGCCATGACCATTAATACCTGTAACAGAAGAAGTGATAATAACCTGTCCTTCGTGACGTTCTACCATTTTTGGCAAAGTATGAAGGCAGATTGCGTAATCTCCACGCATATTGGTATTCATTAATCTGTCATAATCATCCATAGAACTATCAAGAAAATCTTGGACGAGTCCAATTCCTGCATTAGCTATAAGAATGTCAATTTTACCAAACAATTTCATAGCAAGTTTAACAACCTCAATTGACGTTTGTTCTTGAGTAATGTCACCGGCATAATATTTTGCCGTGATTCCATATTGTGAACATTCCTTACAAATCTTAGATAATTTATCTTCCGAACGAGCGGTTAAAACGAGATTTACTCCCTCATGTGCTAAGGCAATTGCAGTGGCCTTTCCAATCCCAGAAGAAGCACCTGTAATAATTGCTGATTTTCCATTAATTGATTTAAGCATAATAATTCCTTCTTTGATTTTATGAAACCTTTACATTTGTTATGGTACTAGTTGAACTATGGTTTAAGTCAAGAAAGGAATTAATTGAATACGAAAATCAATATTAAGTAAGTAAGGTTAAGCCCGAGGTTTAACGAAAAAAACTATCTATAAATTTTAATTTATTTTTAGTTAGATAGATTTACGTGAAGTACTTTCAGTTGTCGTATTCCTTTTCTTCAAATATTCTTTTCCATAATAGACTACATAGCAGGCAATCAGGAAAGGAATCATATAAAAGAGAGCTGAACGTTGGTTAGGATCAAAGACAATCAAGACGCAGGATAAAAGACTCATGATAAAAGTAGCCCAAGGAACAACTGGATACCAAGGCGTTTTGAACTTTAATTCCGAAAGAGAATGTCCTGATTTGAGAAAACTCTTCCGAAAGTTGATTTCAGAAAGAGCAATTGCCATCCAGACGATAACGACAGCTAATCCAGAGATGGAAACGAGGACTAAGTAAACTGTTGATGCAGCTACAACGCTGGAAACTAAGGCGAAGATTCCTCCAATCATACTGAGACAAAGGGCCAACATTGGAACGTCGTGGGAGTTAGTTTTGGCATATTTTAGAGGAATCATCCCTTCATTAGCCAGAGACCAAAGCATTCTGGTTGAAGCATAGAGTCCAGAGTTGGCAGCGGATAAGATAGCGGTCAAAACGACAAAATTCATTAGGTCGCCAGCAAAGGGTAAGCCAATGCTTTTGAAGACGAGGACAAAGGGGCTTTGATTAACTCCAGCTTTTTGCCAAGGAATCAAGGCTGACATAACAACGATACTACCGATGAAAAAGATAGCTAAACGTAATAAAGTCGTGTGAATTGCTCGAGGAATATTTTTTCCGGGATCTTTAGTTTCGCCAGCAGTGACGCCGATTAATTCTGTACCGGAAAAAGCAAAGTTAACAGTCAACATGGTAGTAAAAACAGCTTTGAAGCCGTTGGGAAATAGACCATCCTTGAAGAGATTGGTAAATAATGGGGCGTGATTGACACCTTTGATCGGAATGATACCAAAAATTGCTAAAAAACCGACGACTATAAAAACTACGATGGCAATAACCTTGATACTTGAGAATCAAAACTCTGTTTCAGCGAAGAACTTCACGGATAGGGCGTTAGAAATAAAGATGACGGCCATAAACAGAGCACTCCATATCCAAGTTGGAGAGTTAGGAAACCACTGGCGCATAATCAATCCAGCTGCAGTAAATTCCGAACCTAATGCTACAGTCCAGGTCAACCAGTACAAAATGGCTACGGTAAAACCTGTTCCGGGTCCAATGTAATTTTTTGCATAGACGTGAAAAGAACCGGTCTCAGGCATGGCAACGGATAACTCGCCTAAACAAAGCATGACTAAATAGACCACGATTGCTCCGATCCCGTATGCCAAAATTGTGCCAATAGGACCGGCTTCATGGATAGTGTAACCAGAGCTCAAGAAGAGTCCTGTTCCGATAACGCCACCTAAAGAAATCATGAATAAATGTCTAGCTTCCATGTTTCGTTTTAATTTAATATGAGTCTTTTTTGAAGTTTCCACGTGCGACCACCTTGTATAATCTTTGAGATTAGAATAAAATTAGAAAAGTTTAATTTTTATAATAAACTACATTATTTTGTATGGCAAGGTACTAGTAGTATGGGAGATGTAAATGTGAGTGATTTAATTTCAAAAGATTTGGAAAATAAAAAAGGTTTAGTTGTCGATGGGGCTATGGCGACCGAACTGGAGAAGCACGGTGTTAAAACTGATAATGACTTGTGGTCGGCAACGGCTTTGATTGAGAATCCAGAAGCCATTACCGCCGTTCACAAAAGTTATTTTCAAAATGGGGCTGACATTGCCATCACCAATACTTATCAAGCTAATGTAAAAAAGTTTATGGAACTTGGTTTAAGTGAAGAAGAAAGCAAGAATTTAATTGTTAAAGCTGTTGAATTAGCAAAAAAAGCTCGCAGTGAATACTTTGCGACACTTTCAAAAACAGAGCAATCAAAGAGACCATATCCGTTAGTTGCAGGAAGCGTTGGACCTTATGGAGCTTTTTTAGCTGATGGCAGTGAATATCGGGGCGATTATGATTTGACTGAGGCTCAATACCAAGCTTTTCATCGTCAAAGAATGGAGTTATTGGATTATGCGGGAGTGGACTTGTTTGCTTTTGAGACGCAACCTAACTTTAATGAAGCTAAAGCACTAGTTGATTTATTGACGGTTGAGTTTCCAGAACAACATGCATGGCTGACTTTCAGTGTCAAAGACAGTGAGACTTTATGTGATGGAACATCGCTATATGAAGCAATTCATTATTTTGACAATATTGAACAGATTTCAGCCATTGGAGTCAACTGCACTACTTTGGAAAATATCGGGGACATTGTTAAAAATATTCGTTCGGTGACAGATAAGAAGATTATCGTTTATCCAAATAATGGCGACATTTATGATCCAGTTACCAAAACTTGGCAAAAAAATCCTCAAGCAGATACTTTCAGTGATTTAGTACCAACTTGGTTGAGCGCTGGGGCTGATTTGATTGGGGGATGTTGTCGAACAACACCAGATGATATCAAACAAATTTCAAGAATCGTTAATCAATAAGATTAAAGACAAATACCCGAGATAAATCGCTAGTAACGATCTATCTCGGGTATTTATGTAATATTGGAATTACAGTATTTATTTAACGATATTAGTTTTGATTCGATCCATTGGTACTTCACGTGGAACAAATTTTTCAGAAGTTTGACCAATTGTTAAAGCGAAAACACCCTTGAAACCAGTGGGTAAGGTTTGGTTGGGAATTGATCCAACACAGGACATGTTATAATTAGCGCCGAGTCCTTGATTTTCAGCGGCTAATTCCATGTTGTGGGCAATTGCACCAGCAGAAATATCTTCCATGGCATCAGGATCCTTAGCAGATACGACGATAACGGTTGGAGCGTTATAGATACCGCTCATTTTATTAAGAATCTCAGAATTTTGAATGACGGTTAAACGATAATTGTCATATTCGCCCATACCAACGGGACTAGCATTGCCAGCCAATAAAATTTTATGAAGTTGTTTGTCAGTAATTTGACCGCTATATTGACGAACAGCTTTTCGTGAAATAATCATTTTCTCAGTTTCCATATAAAATCAACACTCCCTCACTTTTGTTTATAATTCTATGATAGTCTTTTTTAGATGATATTAATTGCTTAATTAACATTTAGAATAAAACTTATGCGAATTAATATAAACTGCCGTCGTCCGTTTGAATAGTGCTGTTATTAAAAAGCATATGTCTGAATCTATCTAGATAAAAGAGGAAATCTAGTCGGGAGCAAAATCCCTGTGATGGCTCAATAGCCAAATTATTCTTAGCAACTTGTTGCTTAGAATAAGACCGAGTTTTGAGATTTTGCGAACTGTGCAAAAGCTCAAAATCGTGTCGGCTATGTTCCAGCCAATCACAGGGATTTTGTGGACGACGGCATCCTTATAATAAATATAAGAATCATAAACAAATTCCAAATTGATTTTTTTTACGAAATTTGAGTATAACAGTTTCATTTTTTTTAAAAGTCGTATAAAGTTAATAGTATAGTAAATTAGAAGAATATTAAAAATTAATTAGAGGGCACAATATGACTGAAATAAAACATTTTTATGAAACATTTCATCCAGCACATTATGATATCTATCTTGATATCAATCGTGGCACTAAGAAAATCTCAGGTACAACTAAGATCAATGGTGACGCTCAAGAAAAAACGGTTCTAATTCATCAAAAGTATTTGAACATTCAATCCGTTGAAGCTGACGGGGAAGATGTTCCTTTCAAAGTTGATGATGAAAACGAAGGTATTCATATTGAACTCGAAAAAACCGGTGAAACTACTTTAACTATCACTTATGATGCTAAATTGACAGATTCAATGATGGGTATTTATCCCTCATATTATGAATTGAATGGCGAGAAGAAACAGATTATCGGAACACAATTTGAAACGACTTTTGCTCGTCAGGCTTTCCCATGTGTCGATGAACCTGAAGCTAAAGCTAAATTTGATATTGCTATTAAATTCGACGAACAACCTGGCGAGACAGTTTTGGCTAATATGCCAGAAGTACGTGAAGAAAATGGCGTACATTACTTTGACACAACTGTTCGTATGTCTACATATTTGATTGCATTCGCTTTTGGTGATCTTCAATCTAAGAAAACTAAGACTAAGAGTGGCGTTGAAGTTGGAGTATTCGCTACTAAAGCTCACAAAGCTAAGGAATTAGACTTCACACTTGATATTGCTAAACGTGCAATTGAATTTTATGAAGATTTCTATCAAACACCTTATCCACTTCCACATTCATGGCAATTGGCACTACCTGACTTTTCAGCTGGTGCAATGGAGAACTGGGGCTTGGTAACTTATCGTGAAGCTTACTTGTTGCTAGATCCTGACAATACTTCAATTGATACGAAGATGTTAGTGGCTACTGTGGTTACTCATGAATTGGCTCACCAATGGTTCGGTGATTTGGTAACTATGAAGTGGTGGGACGACCTCTGGTTAAATGAAAGTTTCGCCAACATGATGGAGTATGTTGCAGTTGATGCATTAGAGCCTGACTGGCACGTTTGGGAAATGTTCCAAACATCAGATGTTCCAGCTGCTTTACAACGTGATGCTACTGATGGAGTACAATCCGTGCACGTTGAAGTTCAAAATCCAGCTGAAATTGACGCCTTGTTTGATTCAGCTATCGTTTACGCTAAGGGTGCTAGAATGCTAGTAATGGTTCGTGCCTTGTTAGGAGACGACAACTTACGTAAGGGCTTGAAGATGTACTTTGAAGCTCATAAGTACAACAATGCCAAGGGTAGCGATCTCTGGGATGCCTTAGGTAAAGCTTCTGGCATGGATGTTGGTAAGATTATGAACTCATGGCTAGAACAACCTGGTTATCCAGTTGTATCTGCTAGTGTAGTTGATGGCAAGTTGACTTTGTCACAACAACAATTCTTTATTGGTGAAGGAAAAGAACTTGGCCGTCAATGGCAAATTCCTTTGAACAGCAATTATGATGCTGCTCCTACAATTATGGCTGATAAAACCATTACTTTAGGTAATTACGATAAGCTACGTAAAGAAAGTGGCAAGCCATTCCGCTTGAACGTTGGTAACAACTCTCACTTCATCGTTAAGTATGATGAGACTTTACAAAAGGATATTTTTGATAATATTGAAACAGTTGATACCATTTCACAACTTGGCTTACTACAAGATCTTCGTTTGTTAGCCGATGCTCGTCAGATTTCATACGCGGATGTTGTTCCAATGCTTGAAGGCTTCTCTGAAAGTGAATCTTCAACTGTCACAGCCGCAATGTATCGAATTGCTAATAATTTGAAGAAATTTGTGAAACCAGATAGCGCTGAAGAGAAAGCTTTGCAAGCCTTTTATGATAAATTAAGTGCTAAACAAGTTGCCCGCTTGGGATGGACACCTAAGGATAATGAATCAATTGACGATCAATTGACAAGACCTTATGTTTTGAATGCAGCTTTGTATGCTAAGAATGAAAAAGCAGTTGTTGCAGCACATGATTTATTTACTGCCAACAAAGATGATTTGGCCAATTTGTCAGCTGATATTCGTTACTTAGTTTTGAGAAATGAAGTTAAGAATTATGGCAATGAACAATTAATCAACAGTTTGTTGAATGAATATAAGACAACTTCTGACCCAAGTTATAAAGATGATTTGTCAGTGGCTATTCCAAGTACAACAGATGCTAAATTGATTGGTGAGATTGTTGATAAATTTGAAGATGCCGATACAATTAAGCCACAAGATCTACGTTCATGGTATCGTGGATTGTTGAACAACGATGCTGGGCAACAAGCTGCTTGGGATTGGATCAGAAATGATTGGCAATGGTTGGAAGATACCGTTGGTGGCGATATGGAATTTGCTACTTACATTACCGTTACATCGAACTCCTTCCATACGCCAAAACGCTTGGAAGAATTCAAGAAGTTCTTCGAACCTAAGATCAATACACCAGGATTGACTCGTGAGATCACAATGGATATCAGCATTGTAGAAACTAAAGTTAACCTAGTCGAAGATGAAAAAGAAGCTGTTAATGCAGCAATTGCTAAAGCTTAATAGCTTGATATTATTAAATTGAAATCACGCTTTTTTTGAGTATTAAAGAAGGCCCGTATAATAGCCGTCAAGACTATTATACGGGCCTTTAATTATGCCTGAAATTGTATTTAATATAGTTTTAACTATAAAATTAATCTAGCCTAACAAAAATATTGTACCAGTATTAAGTATATGCTATTGTATAGATATGGCGAATATCGCCATGGAATGGAGGCTCTTTATGCTTACAGTTAAGAACCTCACTGTCGCTTATGATGACACACCAGTATTTTCTGATGTTGCCGTTAATTTTAACGCGGGTAAGATAACTGGAATCATTGGACCGAACGGTGCAGGAAAATCGACCTTGATCAAAGCTATTTTAAATTTGATTAAAGTAAAGCAAGGTCAAGTTGATTATGACGGAAAGTCAATTAAGTCAGTACAAAAGAGTATTGCTTACGTTGAACAGAGAAAGGATCTCGATTTAACTTTTCCAATTGATGTCTTTGATTTGGTATTGACAGGAACCTACGGAAAGTTAGGCTTGTTTAAAAATCCTGGGAAGACAGAAAAACAAGCTAGTCGAGAAGCTTTAAAACAAGTTTCCTTGAGTGAATTTTCTAAACGCCAGATTGGGAATCTCTCGGGTGGACAATTACAACGGGTCTTTGTAGCTCGGGCAATCGTTCAACAAGCCGAGATTATTATTTTGGATGAACCTTTTGTCGGAATTGATCTTCAAAGCGAAACGGCAATCATGTCGATTTTAAAACAATGGCGTGACGCTGGAAAAACTATTATCGTTATTCACCATGATTTGAATAAAGTTACGAAGTATTTTGACGACTTAGTAGTCTTGAATCATGGAATCGTTGATTTTGGACCTACAAAAGAAGTTTATAATCCACAAAATATTGAACGAGCCTTTAGTGCAGATCTTTCTTCGGTCCTTTTTACAGGAAAGGCGGGTGTGCAGTGATGGCATCATTGATGGAATTCTTTCAAGCGTTAGGTAAGTACGATTTCCTCCAAAGTGCTTTATTGACAGCAATTATGGTTGGAATCATGTCAGGAATTATTGGTAGTTTCATTATTTTACGAGGGATGTCGCTGATGGGGGATGCCATTTCCCATTCGGTGTTACCCGGAGTTGCTGTGGCGTACATGTTAGGAATTAATATTTTGATTGGTGCCTCAATTTTTGGAGTGCTCGCCGCATTATTGATCGGTTTCGTAGCTTCAAAAAGTAAGATTAAAACTGACACATCTATCGGAGTCGTCTTTAGTGCCTTTTATGCATTAGGATTCATTTTGATCTCGATGGCTGAGAGTTCAACTAATCTACACCATATTTTATTTGGAAATATCCTAGCCGTAAGTGATTCTGATATCATGACAACCGCAGTTGTCTTAGGAATCGTGATTCTATTCGTAGTTACTTTCTATAAAGAACTTTTGGTAACATCATTTGACGCTACATACGCAAGGACTTATGGTCTCAATGTACAGTTGATTCATTATACTTTAATGCTAGTTTTAACATTAGTAACTGTTTCTGCTTTACAAACAGTAGGAATTATTCTAGTAGTGGCAATGCTTATCACACCAGCAGCTACGGCCTTTCTTTGGACGGATAAATTAGGCGTGATGCTTGTTTTGTCAACGATAATTGGAGCAATTTCCTCCATTATAGGATTGTTCTTTAGTTACACCCTAAACTGGGCTTCCGGTCCAGCAATTGTCATAGTTGCAGCAGTATTGTTTGCTTTATCGTTTGTACTTTCTCCCAAACAGAACTTCTTTAAACTGAAAGGAAGTGTCACACGATGAAACGAATTCTAGTTACCTTTATAGCGGTAGTGGCAATGATAAGTGGCGTGTACTTCTTTTTACATGGACGAACGAGCACAATGCAAACGAATAATAATAAGTTACACATAGTAACAACTAATTCAATTTTAGAAGATATGGTTCAAAACGTTGGGAAGGATCGCATCGAGCTTTACAGTATTGTAAAAAGAGGCACTGATCCACATGAATATGAGCCTCAACCGACTGATGTTTCCGCAGCAGCCGATGCTGATATAATTTTTCACAATGGTCTGAACTTAGAAACTGGCGGTAATGGTTGGTTTAATAAACTGGTAGAAACTTCACACAAAGAATTTGATAAGGAAGTTTTTTCAGCTAGTGAAAATGTTAAAGCTAAACATCTGACAACTAATCGGGATGAAGAGGATCCACATGCATGGTTGGATCTGTCCAATGGAATTAAGTATGTTCAACTGATTACACAAGTGATGAAAGAAAAAGATCCACAAAATGCTCAGTTTTATCAGAAAAACTCTGATAAATACATTGCTAAATTGGATAAGTTACATAAAACAGCTCAATCTAGATTTATAGATATTCCACAATCAAAACGACTCCTAGTCACATCGGAAGGGGCCTTTAAATATTTCTCAAGCGCTTATCACGTAACTCCTGCATATATTTGGGAAATAAATACTGAATCACAAGGAACACCAGAACAAATGGAAGAAGTCTTGAGTAAAATTAATCAATCAGAGGTCAAGAGTTTGTTTGTAGAATCATCAGTTTCACCGAAATCAATGAATAAAGTATCTAAAGAAACTGGTTTGAAGATACATTCGAAATTGTTTACCGATTCATTAGCTCAAAGCGGCAGTACTGGCGACACTTATTATTCTATGATGAAATGGAATATTGATAAGATTCACGAAGGACTGAGTAAATAAGCCGAAAACAAAATATTTTTGACTCAAATAAACAGTATTTATTTTCTAAGTACGTAACTGCTTTGACGTATAAAAACGAGAATAAATGCTGTTTTTTTTGCTTTTATGATACAAGTTTAATTAATAAGTCAGTTATGTCTCAGGTTTTATTTATCGGAGTTTATTTTTGATGAAATAAAATATATACGGTCTATAATAGAAATAGTGAATAATACTTTTTTATTTAAGTAATCAGAAAATATATATTTATTTTATTGGGGAGGGTTAATATGAAAAAGAACATTTTAGTGATATTGTTTTTGGCATTACTATTAATAGTAACTAAAAATAATCAACAAGTGGTTAAAGCAACACCACAAATGGATGCCCTACAAGAAGCACAAACCGGTTTAAGTGAAGCACCAGATAATCTAGGATTGGATGGTGATCAGTTCATAGTTGGGGATCTTTCAGGGTACGGTAGTGCTAAGAATAGTGCTATTCTACAAAACTCTTCTAGTCACTCAACAGGAACAACATATGATCCTTTAAGGGCTATCAGAATGACCAACTATATAAATCAACAAGGTTCGATTTGGTCTAATGTTGACGAAGGCAATTTTGTGGATATTCAAAAGAAACAAACTTTGTCATTGTGGATGTATTTTGGACCAGCGCAACATATCAATAAGAATGATGGTTTTGGTGATGGGATGGCCTTTGTTTTACAAAATCCTAGTAACGGAACTACATCCTTTTCACATCGTGGAACCACAATAGGAACTGGCGAAACTTTAGGTGTCTGGGGGATAGACGATAATAACAAGACTAGTGATCCTGCAACTATTGCTAGTACAGCTATTCCTAATAGTTGGGCTTTGGAGTTTGATACTAATGCCAATAATTCTGAAACATCAGGGAATGACTTTGATGAGGGGATTTCTGGACAACATATTGCCTACGCTGATCCCGCTTCTGCAGATACTTATGCTCGACACCATGATCTTCTTAACATTTTAAATAATACTAATTATTTTTCTATGAATCATCAAGGAATCCAAAATGTAACCTTGCATGATGGAAAATGGCATCACTTAACTATTTCTTGGAATCCTAATACTTTTAAAATTACGTATAAATTTAATGATAAGAACCCAGATGGCTCAAAGGGAAGTAATCCAATAACATATACTACCGATAAAATTCAGGCGACTGAGTTTGGTGGACACTCTGCGTTGAGTAGCAATAAATTGCAATGGGGTTTCACGGCAACAAGTGGTTCTGCTTATGAAGCTAACTTGATTGCTTTTGAATCCATTCCTTCATCTGTTGAAGCTGAAGTAAGTTCTGATGTTAGTGATTTGACGCAAGATAAAACTATTACAAGCGATAGTACGAATAAAGATGTTAATGCTGGTGATAAATTGAGCGTTAATTATCATTTGAAGTACGATAGTGGTAGTGATAAATGGCTTAATAATGTGGCAACGATAAAATTGCCTAGCAATGTAACTTATACCAATGGTGATAATAATCAGATCGTGGGTTATATTACTTATGATGATGGCAGTAAAGAACCTTTGTATACTAGTGAAATAGATAGTTCAACTAACACCTTAACTCATACAATAGGTAAAGATTTATCTTCCAGTTCGCCTAATAGTGCAACGATTTCTATTAATGGGACTGCTAATGATGTTACAAGTGATACCAAAGTAGCTTCCGTGCGGACTCAATTCGAGAGTGATAATTTAATTACGGATGCTGATACGCCTGAATTTACTATTAAGAAATTAAAACCAATCAGTTTGAAGTTGAATCAAAGCAATATGACTGTGGATAATAAGCAGGATGCTAATTTAACAGGTACTGTTTCATATGATGACGCAAGTGCTGTCGACAATTCACAAGTAACCGTTCATACGAATTTAAACGGCAAAGATCTAAACAGCTTTAAGATGTCTGATAGTAGTAATGCAAGCAGTGCAACTAGTGGTCAATTGAATTTCACTATAACTACTGATGAGTTGACACAACCTATCAACACTTTGAAAGTTTATGTTGAAGATGATGATGGAAATATTTCATCCACTTCAACAGTTAAAATTACTAAAAAGGGAAGCTTATCCTTGAGTGTTAGTGATTATTCATTTGGCAGCATTAATCAAGCTACTCCTACCGGTTTGATTTCACGCAAGGGAACTTGGAATATTGTTGTTTCTGATGGACGTGAAGAAGGTACGACTGATCCGTGGAATTTATCAGCCGCATCTACTGGTTTAACCAACGGTGATAATGCGTTTAAGGGTGGCTTGATTTTCAAAGACTCCAATGGTTCAGAGCAAACATTATCAGGTGAGAGCGCAGTGGAGATTGCAAAAGGCTACAAGACAATTACTGGCGATGAGAAAACTAACATCGGTCAATCTTGGAATAGTTCAGAGGGAATTATGCTAAAAACTAACGGACTTAATACTAGTGGCAACTATTCGGGAACGGTCAATTGGACTTTGTCAGAATCAATTTAAAATAAAAAAACTCAAAAACTTAGCATATGAGGGCTAAAAGTTTTTGAGTTTTTCTTTGAAATGTCTATAATACTATGATTTTTTGATTATTCAATTTATTTGCTCCATCAATTGAACAATGAAAAAAGTCAAACGAAAAAACGGTCAGTGTGATAACCATCTTAGATGATTAACGCTCTGACCGTTTTAGTGATTAAACCTAGTTGTTATTTCCAAAAATTTGAATGATACTTAAGAACAAGTTGATGAAATCAAGGACTAGGTTAACTGAAGCAAGTAAAGCAATGGCACCAAGACTCTCCGATGTTGCGTTGTTTTGATAAATACGTTTGATATTTTGAGAATCAAAAGCAATGTAGAACAAGAAGAGAATAACGATAACGCCACTTACAAGCATCATCAATGGAGTGCTCTTGAAGATCAAGAGATTAATAGCTTCGACGGCAATGACGGAGATAAGACCGATCATTAAGGTCCGACTCCACTTAGTCAAATCTTTCTTGGTAACGAAACCGATGAAAGCTGAGACAATAAAGATTGCTGAAGTGACAGTTAACGTTTGGATGATACTTTTAGCGGAATAGATATAGAAGATAGGTACTCCGATAAATGATAATGTAAACAAGAATCCTACGTAACTTAAGAATGTTAAGAAGTAAGATCTTGTTGCGAAACGTCCACAGAGACTAATGAAGGCGATAGGAACACCAATCATTAAAATCATGGAAATAATACGATGGTTTGCCATACCTTGGAAAAGTGCCATGGATAAGGCTGTGTTTTTAGCGATTGCTTGAGCACAAATCATCCAAAAAGCAATTCCCAAACCGGTATATAAGTAAACTAGTGATGTAAATCTCGCTAGACCGGTGGCTTTAACTTTATCTATACTTTGCATATTTTCCTCCTCATTTACTACTAATATAATTGTACAATAGAATAACATTTCTTAGTAAAATTAAAAACCACTTTGAGAATAATTAAGGTTAAAACCACTTGTGACAGTATTTAGACCACTCAAGCAAATGTGCTGTATTTGAGCGTTTAAAAGTAGTGTAATACTAATAACGAAAGGGTTGTTCGATGTGAAAATAAAAGTAGATCTTTCACCACAATATTTCGAAAAAGAGATTGTGATTCATGCGGATAAAAATGATGGCGAAGTTAAACAAATTTTGCATAGTCTAAAAGAAATTGAGACTAAATTTCATAGTCTGAATGGTTATTTGGATGACACAGTTTATTCGTTACAATTAACCGATATTTTATTTTTTGAAACTAACGATCGAAATGTTTACGCACATACGAAAAAGAATGCTTTTTTGATACATTATCGTTTGTACGAACTGGAAGAGAATTTACCGGATAATTTTCTACGAGTTTCTAAGTCATGTATCTTAAATACTGATGAAATTCTTTCGTTGACGCATTCGGTTACGGGAAACGTAGTTAAATTCCGAGATACTTACAAGCAAATTTACGTTTCTCGAAGATTCTTGAAGAATTTGAAAATTAAATTAAATCAAAGGAAGGTTTAGATTATGAGAAATAAAAATGGAATCTTTTGGGGCTTGTTTTTACTACTAAGTGCGGTCATTCTAGTAGTCAGCCAGATGCACCTTTTAACATATACTTTGAGCTTTTGGACAATCGTCTTTTCTTTATTCTTGTTGGCAGTTCTAATTAAAAGTTTAGTTTATTTTTCAATACCAGGAAGCGTTTTTTCCCTAGCTTTTTTGGCAATACTTTATGCAAAACCATTAGGTATCACTAATTTAGTTCCTTGGACAATTTTAGGAGCTGCTTTGTTAGTCTCAATGGGGTTGTCTCTAATTTTACGCCCACTTCTTTTTAAACATCGTCCATGGTTCAATTATAAAAAAGGTTATACCAGAGGACACCATGGTCCATTTGTCAGTTTCGATTACAATGCAGAACCTGATATGAAGACAGTCGACGCACCTGATGTTGATGTGTATGTAAAAATGGGCAATAGCGTAAGATATGTGAAATCTGACGATTTCCAAACAGCCAATGTTGACGTTAACATGGGAGAGGCAAAAGTTTATTTTGATCATGTGACTGTAAAAGATACTGCTGAGATTAATGTGAACGTGTCATTAGGTGGCGTAGAGCTGTATATTCCGCGTGATTGGAATGTGGTTAAAAATATTAATAATAATATGGGAAATATTACAGAAAACGGCACTTGCAATATAAATGGCGATGATCCCGACGTAGTTATTTCTGGATTAGTTTCCTTAGGTAATTTGAAAATTAATTATATTTAGGTATTGTTGATTTTATAACACTAATACAGTATTAACTCGCAAGTCCAAATACTATCTATATTCTTCCAAAATAGTAAAATCATAATTAAAAACGAGTGATAAGCGGGGACAAGTAAATGGAAAATTTCACGATCTACAATGAAACAATTGATGAATTGCCGATTATCATAGATTTGCCACACAGTGGTGTAGAAGTTCCCAGTGGGATTCGAGAAAAAATTATTCCTGACAGATTATTACCTAACGTGGATTGGTTTTTACCCGACTTATATAGTTTTTTACCACAAAATGGTTTTACGACATTACAAAATAATATACACCGATATGTGGTAGACCCTAATCGAAGTCTTAGGATGACTGATTCTACTGGTGATTATCGCCACGAAGTTGTTTATAGTAAGAATACTTTTGATAAACCACTTTATCAAAGAGAATTGACATCTGACGAAATCAATCAGCGGATAGAATCGTTTTATAAGCCTTACCATCAACAGTTACAGAAATTAATTGATCATAAATTAGAGAAGTTTGAAAAAATTTATTTGTTCGATTTACATAGTTTCGCAAAATATCCGCATGAAGATGTGACAACGGCTGATGTGGTACTTGGGAATCATTTTGATAAAACTTCTAGTATAAAATTACGTGAGTTTATGACTGAACAATTCAGTCATAAAGGTTATTCAGTCTCTAATAATTTTCCCTTTTCAGGTGGATACATCACGCCCCACTATGGTCAAAACCCTCAGGTAGAAGCTATTCAAATTGAGTTGGCATATCATATGTATATCGAGAATCGCTATTTTGGTGAAGAAGAACTCACTGGCGTAGATGCGGGGACCTTCACAACTGCTAAGAACAGTTTACAAAGTATTTTTATGGAATTACTTAATCAAATTCTTTCTGAATAAAAATAGTTAAGAGAGCGGACATGGTCGGCATTCGGGCTTTAAGTCAAATGAGCCAAGGTAATCGTACTTTGATTACCTTGGCTCATTTGTTTTACTATTTTTGATAAATTTTATAGTAAATTAATGTTATTTTCTGCACATTTTTCACGAAGATCTTCAGGCCAAACAGCCGCTTGAACTTCACCGACGTGAGCTTTACCAAGTAATAGCATGCAAAGTCGAGATTGTCCGATACCGCCACCAATAGTGTATGGCAATTCTCCGTTTAACAAAGCCTGATGGAATGGCAATTTGGCACGGTCTTGTGCATGGGCCATCTTTAATTGTTCCTTCATTGATTCTTCAGAAACACGAATACCCATACTTGAAATTTCTAGGGCATGTTGTAAGGGTTCATACCAGAAAAGAATATCGCCATTTAATTTCCAATCATCATAGTCAGGAGCACGGCCGTCATGACGTTTACCACTCTTCATAGGTCCACCGATTTGCATTAAGAAGACACAGCCAAGTTCTTTACAGATAGCATCTTCACGTTCTTTAGGTGTCTTGTCAGGCCATCTGTCTTCTAGTTCTTGAGTTGTAACGAAGTGGATTTCATCGGGCAGGTGATGAACAGCCTTAGGAAATTTGTACCAAACCTCGTGTTCCATATGCTTGATAACCTTGAAAATTTGCTTAACGGTATTTTCCAAAGTTTCAGTTGTACGTTCATCCTTAGCAATAATTTTTTCCCAATCCCATTGATCAACATAAATGGAGTGGATGTTATCAAGATCTTCATCTTTTCGGATGGCGTTCATGTTTGTGTAAATTCCTTCGTGCATGTCGAAGTCGTAACGTTTCAAAGCTAGACGTTTCCATTTGGCTAATGAGTGAACAATTTCGATAGTTTCATCGGGGATGCCCTTCATAGTAAAGGATACAGGGGACTCGACACCATTTAAGTTGTCGTTTAAACCAGTACCTTTTTCGACCATCATTGGAGCAGATAGACGTGATAAATTAAGTTCCTTACCGAATTCATCTTGGAAAGTTTCACGGATATATTGGATAGCCTTTTGAGTTTCTTTGACAGATAGTTTTGGATCGTAGTCCTTAGGTATAATTAAGTTCATTTTGATTCCCCCATAATTTAAATTTTTTAATTAATGCAAAATAAAAAAGTCTTTCATCTCAGTTATTAAATTAATAATAACTGGGACGAAAGACTTTTCGCGGTACCACCCAAGTTGCCTATCTCAAAATAGACCACCTCAATAAGAGCACAAGCATGCTCCACCGATGGTAACGTACCGGTTAACGTCTGTACTTACTTTGGCAAAGCCATTTTAGCCAGAAACATAAGAAAGTGTTTTTCAGAAATTCCATTTACTGTTTGGGTTCTCACCATTCCCAATTCACTGTCAGTGTGAAAAATCTTACTCGTCTTTCTTGTCGTTTTTATCTTGTGACACTTATATTAGCATTAAATTTGAAAATGTAAATACGAAAATTTGATAAAAACTAATTTTAGAAGTATGAATTAGAATTACTCTAATGTAGGAAAGCGTAAAAAATGATTTTAAATTTATATTTTAGGCGATGCCCATAAGTTGCCAAAGTGGAACACAAATGAGTAAGCCAATGATATTTAAAAACATATAACCAATAGACGATTTAGCCATAGCACCACGTGAAGCCATGCTATCTTGAACAGCAGCACTACCTGTCAGAATAGGAGCGTTCATGTAAGACAAGAGCCAAACATTAACACTAGTTGTAACGATAATAGCGATAATTGCAGGACTAAAACTCATTTGTGAAAAGAATGGAAGTAAGCCGATAGTGATTAAAGTACCTGTCGAGATCAAAGAAACAACGACAAACTTGCATAGGTAAATAATAATAGGCAAAACAATTACGGTAATATAGATATTTCCGATAATTGGAGAAATAGCTGGAGCTAAGATTCTTCTTAACCAAGTTGTTAAACCAGCTGATTGCATAACATTGCCTAAAGCCATAACAGTACCGATAAAGATAATTGTGTTCCAGCTTAAACGAGTCTTGAAATCTTCAGGAATCAAAACCTTCAGAGCAACTAGAACGCTGACACCGATAATGGCGGTAACAGCGGCTGGAATATTGAAAACTGATTCCAAAATCCAAAAGACGATAGCAACCAAGATAACGGCTGCGGTAATCTTTTCTTCACGTGACATTGGCCCTAATTCATCCAATTGTTTGGAAATGAACTCTCGAGAAACGGGTTTATCATCTTTGGGCTTGAATAGGAAGGTCAATAAGAAGTAACCACCAATCAAAATAATAATTGTCCAAGGAATCATCATAATGAACCAATTACCCCAGTTCAATTGGGCCTGAGCTTTGGCAGGTAAGAGTCCTTTGAAAGCATAGTTTTGTGCTGTAGCACTTAAGAAACTGGCTTCAGTAACGAAGAACCCCCAGAGTGCTGCGAGAAATAGTCCAGAACTGCCTTTACCAAAGGGTTTGTAGCCTAGAGCATTACTAATTCCCTTGGCAATGGGTGTACTCATTGCAGTTTTGGGATGAGCGCTAGGAATCATGGGTGCAATAATCGTTCCGGCTGTGAAAAGTGCTAAAGTTTGACCTCTAAAATTAGCTGGAAAGAAAGTCATAATCTTTAAAGCAATTCTTTTAATTAAACCAGTTTTGGTAGCAGCGGCACCTAAACCTAAACCACCGATAATGATCCACATTGTTGTCGTTGAGAAAATTTGATAGGCAATTTCAAATTTAACGGCGCCTAAAACGACCCAAGAGGAAAGCATCAATAAGCCAGTAGCAAAACTAGGAATAACGTTAAAGATCCAGAAAATATTGGCTGTAACTAGTGAAGCTAGAACAATCATACCTGCATGAGTTAGACCATGAGGAGTTGGAATAAAGAAGGTAATAATAACTCCAAGAACGATCCCAACTATGCCGGCAATTAACTTTTTGTGTTTCATAGTGGGTTACCTCGTGTTATTTATTTTCTGATGCTAAAATTTCTTGGTTGACCGGGAATTCAGGTACTTTGCCATTTGAGAAATCAATAATGGCTTGTGCGGCACCAAGTCCAAGGGCTTGATTAGCCTCAATAGTTGTTCCGGCCATATGACTTGTCAAAATAGTATTCTTACTTGTGAATAATGGATTGTTTGGAGTTGGTGGTTCAGGATTGAATGAATCAACTGCAGCTCCAGCAATAGTGTCCGCGTTTAAGGCAGCGGCTAGGTCATTTTCATTAATAATTCCTCCACGAGCCGAATTAATGATGAAAGCTGAATCCTTCATAGTAGCCAATTCATTGGCAGTAATCATATTCTTTGTTTCAGCTGTGAGTGGCATATTAATTGAAAGAAAATCGGCCACTGGATAAATATCTTTTAATTTTTTGTAAAGCTTTACTGGTGATTCTTTCAAATATGGATCGTAACCAACGACATTCATGCCAAAAGCTTGAGCTAATTTAACTAATTCACGACCGATTTTTCCTAAACCAAGAATGGCTAGAGTTTTGCCACGAAGTTCGTTACCGTTGAGGTTAAATTGAGTTGAGAAACCAGGCAATGAACCAATTTCAGTTAACTGATCTTTCTTTTCGTGGATTAATTTATTAGAAGCTAAAACTTTTCTACTTAACATCAACATAGTAGTGATAACGTATTCGGCGACGGAAAATGCGTTAGCACCATTAACCTTGGCAACTAAAATATTTTTCTTAGTAGCCTCATCAACGTCGACGTTATTAATACCAGTACCATTACGTGAAATAATTTTAAGATTCTCGCCAGCATCAATTACTTCGGCGGGTAATTCGGATGAACGCATGATTACAGCATAAACATCCTTGATTTCCTTCTTCATTGTTTCAATGTCGGTTCCAGCTGAAATATGAACGTCAAAACCATTGTCCTTAAGAAGCTGAATTCCTTTGTCATCAATCTTTTCGCTTAACAAAACTTTCTTCATATGTGATAGCCTCCCATAAAAGTTACGTATATCACTAATTTAATTTCACTGCTAATTATAGTTAATGATTTCACTAAGATACAGTCACTAAATGGACCCCAGACGAACTAAATATTACACATAAAAGATCAAGAATATTGTTTTGGAGGATTTTTAAAGCCTTTGCAAAAATAAAATAATCAAAAGCAAGAACAAAAAGTTCATCAGGGGTAAAGAATTGAACTGTTCATTAGTGAAAAATGTAACTACAATTAATTTGAAAATAGTTGCACAAAGTAATTTGAATGGAGGAAAGACGATGAAGATTGTTAGCGTTGATATTATGAAAGTTCCAAGTGAAGATCCTAGTTTTAGTGGCAATAGTCAAGGATCCAAAGAGGATTGGTGTCCACTAGTAATCAGAATTAACACTGATACTGATATTTGTGGTTTTGGTGAAGCTGGTCTTGCATATGGTAAAGGTTGGCGTGGTGGCTTTGGCATGTTGCAAGATTTTAGCCAAGTCATTATAGGTGAAGATCCCCTGAACATTGAGAAAATTTGGGATAAACTTTTCAATACTACTTATTGGGGAATTGCCGGTGGTGTTGTAGTCAACGCAGCTATCAGTGCCATTGATATTGCACTTTGGGATATTAAAGGTAAGTATTACAACACCCCAACTTATGAAATTTTAGGTGGAAAGACAAATGATCATCTCAGAGCCTATGCTAGTCAATTGCAATACAATTGGGGTGAACAGATCGACAAACTAAAATTGATTACACCTGAAGATTATGCCGAAGTGACAAAGAAGGTTATGTCTGAAGGCTATGATGCTTTGAAGTTTGATCCTATTATGCTAAGTGACCAACCAGATGGTGGTGGCGAGTGGAATACTAAAGGAACCGTCTCCCAACATATCATTAAAGTTGCTTACGATCGTGTTAAAGCAATGCGTGAAGTTGGTGGGGATGACTTGGATATCATTATTGATATGCATGCTAACTCAGATACGACTTCTGCTATTAAGATTGGTCAAGCACTTGAGGATTTGGATATTCTTTACTATGAAGAACCAGTTAATACATTAAATCCTGATAATACTTTGGAAGTTTCCCAAAGAGTTAATATTCCAATTGCTGCAGGTGAGAGAGTATTCACTCGTTGGGGCTTTAGAAAATTCTTTGAAGATCGCTCTATCAAAGTTGCTCAACCTGATCTTTGCTTAGCCGGTGGAATTTCTGAAGCTAAAAAGATTTGTGATATGGCTTATACGTATGATATCAATGCTCAAGTCCACGTTTGTGGAGGACCAATTGCGATTGCGGCAGCTCTTCAAGTTGAAGCAGTTATTCCTAATTTCCTAATTCACGAAGTTTACCAACGTGCTATCAATGCCAAAGATCGTGCAACATGCAAATATGATGATTATCAACCAGTAGATGGCTTTATTGATATTCCTGATAGACCTGGTATCGGACAAGAGTTGAAACCAGAAGTCATTGCTAAATGTAAGAAAGTAACTATTAAATAACGGAGGCTTTTAAAATGAAGGATAAATTTATTTTAGGCGGCTATACAGAAGATAGCTATACGCCCCACAATCAATCAGAAGGTATGTACGTTGCTACCCTGGATACAAACAAAAAAAAGATTACCGATATTAGTTTGTTAGCTAAAGTCGATAATCCAGCTTTTCTAAATTATTCTGAGACTGACGGAAAAATTGCGACCGTTTTGACTAAGGATGGTAATCAAGGTGGAGTTGGGATTGTTGATACCAAAACTGGTAAATTGATTTCAGCTAGTTATTTACCTAAGAAACACGGATCTTATGAAGCTTATGATGCTACGAAGAATCTTTATTTCTGGAATGAATTGCCATATACAGTTCCTTCATATATTTCAATCGACAGTGAACATAAGGTTTTGTTTGCCGCAAATTATAATACTAATGCTATTCATACTTTTAAGATGAACGATAACTATGAAATTACTGATAGTCATACTTATCCAATCGAAGGTCACGGACCACTAGTTGAACAAGATCACGCCCATATCCATTTTGCCAGAGAGTTACCAGATGGTAGATTGATTGTATGTGGATTAGGCTGCGATAAGTTATTCATCTATGATGTTGATTTCGATACTGCTGAATTAACTTTAAAATCAGCATTTGATGCAAAACCAGGATTTGGTCCTCGCCAACTAGCCATTGCTAAAAAAACTAATTACATCTATGTTCTAGGTGAACTGTCTAGCCGTGTCGGTGTTGTTGAGTACAACCATGAGACTGGTAAATTGGAAAGAATTGCCGACTACTCTAATATTCCTGAAGGATACGTCGGACACAGTGGCTCAGCTGCCATCAGATTGTCAACGGATGAGAAGTTCTTATATATATCAAATCGTGGGCATGATTCAATTACTGTTTATAAGATTTTGGACGGAGGGAAACATCTTGAGAAGATTCAAAATATTAAAACTGAGGGTGTCTTCCCACGTGATTTCAGTTTGAGTAAGAACGGTGATTTCTTGCTGTGTGCTAACCAAAACACTAACGATTTAATTCTCTTTAATCGTGATACCAAGTATGGTTACTTAAGTATTGCTCAAACTGGTATCAAGCATGATGCTTGTGTTCGTGTTCTTGAAGCTACTGATTTTCTAAATTAAAAAAGAGGCAAAATCATTTAAGATTTCACCCCTTTAATTCAGATATTAAACTGTTTAATGAAGGATTTTTATTATTCGGTTGATACAAGAAGGCGGAAGCATAATATTTATTAACATTGTTCGTAATTCTAAGGAATTTGATCATCGGATTCTGAGCTCTTTCCTTATTTATAAAAGGACTAGGATAGAAACCGACGCCGTTGTTGGAAGCAACTAGCATGTCACGCTGTTCTAACGATGAGACACGACTGATTTGTTCAGGCGCGAGGAAACCGTCAAATTTATCAAGGAAAACTTCCCTTAAATAGTAAGATTCAGAAGAACTGTAATAAAGGACTTTCATATGTTTTATCTCATCCAGACTTGCAGAATCTTTTCTAGCAAGGGGACTGTTGACACTCACGCCGAGCATTAATTCACCTTCAGCTAATTTGATTATTTCCATAGCTTTAAAGTCAGCGCTCTCACGCGAAAGATTGTAATAAGGTGTGACGGCAAAATCTAAATTATTACGTTTCAATAATTGAATTAAGCGAATACCACTTTCTTCTTTTAATTCGAGTTTGATGTCTGGATACTTTTTCATAAAAGGGGCAATGATAGTTTCTAAGATGACTGTTTGATTGAGGGATGAAAAGCCAATTCTCAAAGTGGGTGTTGGTTTTTCATTGATAGTCTGCATTTTAGTTAAAGCATCATTGTAAGTGTTAACGATATCCTGTGCTGTAATAACAAACTGCTTACCGGCACTATTTAATTTGGTACTATTTTTCTTTCGTTCAAATAGTGGGGTATCGAGTTCGTTTTCGATTTGATCCATCTGTTTGGAAACTGTTCGTGGAGAAAGAAATAATTTTTCGGCAGCGGATTTGAAACTACCGTTTCTAGCGACAGACAAGAACGTTTTAAGTCGATTGATTTCCATTATGATGATCCCCCAATAAAATAATTTTTGAACAACTAATATTATTATACATGAACAATTATTACTTCGATTAATCAATAAATATACGAGGAGATTTTTTATGAGTATTCCAAAAATTGAAAAGATGGATGTATATCCAGTTGCTGGCTATGACAGTATGTTATTAAATTTAAGTGGTGCCCATGGTCCGTATTTCACAAGAAACATTGTTATCTTAACAACTGATGAAGGTCAGGTCGGTGTTGGGGAAGTCCCTGGTGGACAAAAGATCACTGATACTTTGAATCAATCAAAAGAATTAGTAATTGGTAGAACAATCGGTGAATACAAAGATGTTCTTTTGAAGGTTAAAGAAAAATTCTCATATTTGGATAAAGGTGGTCGTGGTCAACAAACATTTGATCAAAGAATTATGGTTCACGCTCTAACAGCCATTGAAACTTCATTCTTGGATCTATTAGGTAAACATTTCCACGTTCCTGTTGCTGCGTTATTAGGTGATGGTCAACAACGTGAAAAGGTTGGCGTTTTAGGTTACTTATTCTACGTTGGTGATACAAGTAAGACCGATATGCCATACTTACAAGACGATGATAATTCCAGTGATTGGGGTAAGTTGCGTCGTAAACCGGCTATGGATCCAGAATCAATTGTTAAATTAGCAAGGGCTGCTTACGATAAGTATGGTTTTAGGACTTTCAAACTCAAGGGTGGAGTCTTCGATGGCGAAGAGGAAGTTGCTGCTATCAAAGCGCTTCATGAGGCATTTCCAGAAGCCAAACTTGATCTAGATCCAAATGGTGCTTGGTCATTGAAACAAGCCATTCATTATGCTGATGAATTGAAAGGTATTCTTCATTATATTGAAGATCCGTGTGGTGGCGAAGATGGTTTCTCCGGACGTGAAATTCTTTCTGAGTTCCAACAAATTACGCACATGCCTACAGCTACAAATATGGTTGATACCGACTGGCGTCAAATGTCTCATGCGATCGCTTTGAATTCCGTTTCAATTCCATTGGCAGATCCACACTTCTGGACAATGGAAGGAGCTGTTCGTGTAGCTCAATTGTGTAATGAGTTCAATTTGAATTGGGGCGTTCACTCTAACAATCATTTTGATATTTCATTAGCAATGGTTGCCAATGCTGCTGCCGCTGCTCCAGGTCGTGTTTATGATGTTGACACTCATTGGATCTGGCAAGATGGACAAAATCTTACAAAGAATCCATACAAGATTGAAAATGGACAATTGACTGTTCCTAAGACTAATGAAGGTCTAGGAGTTGAAATTGATCTTGATAAGATCAAAAAAGCTAATGAACTGTATCTTAAAAAGGGCCTTGGTGCTCGGGATGATGCCAAAGCTATGCAATTCTTAATTCCAAATTGGAAATTTGATCCAAAGAAACCTTCAATGGTTAGATAAAAAATATTATTAATAATGTCGGTAGGGTTTCATAATCCCTCTAGTTTGGTAATCAGTGAAATACATATCATAAATACAGTTGCATATTTTCCAATTCTCTTCCAAATACCACTCTGGCCTAACGATTTGTTCTTCTAATTTTATCTTAGTAGGGCGAACAATATCATAATCTTTGTCAGTTCTCAAATATCCCTTAGTGTAGCTGTCTACACGGCCATTGAAACTAATTTTATCTCCAACATGTAATAAACCGAGTTGTTTGAATCCTTTAGTTAGATTGAACCATAAATGATCAGTTATAAAGATTGTATTATCATTGGACAATAACTTAATATTTAACAATAAAATAGTCGGAACGGCGTGCTTCTTGTAATAATCTGTATATTTGAAACCATATTTTTTAAATTCTCCATAAAAATGAAATCTTTGATCAGTACCTAATTTCTGTAGAGCAGTTCGTTTATTCTTCTTCATAATATTTTCCTATTAACGTTTGATTAATAGGAAATTACGATGAAAAATTTATAATTTTACCTATTTCCTGCTACTGGATTCCTTCAGTCAAAAAATGATACAATCCCAAATCTAATTCATGTTCCAATCGAAGTGTAAATTCAACTAATTTGGTAGGCTTACCATCAGTGTTATTCTCCACAATATCTTTTGCAGTAAGAACACGTGCGGAACCAAGATAGTAAAAATCTTTACCATCAATTCTATCGTTGTTGGATTTTCTCACAAATAATTGAATCATCCCAAAACCCTTATGTTTGAGAATTTCACTCTCAACGGTGCTAGAGGTTGAACGTCCACTTTTGGAGAATAAGGGTAGAGTTGATCGGTCTGAAAAGGTGTTTTCGTATACCATCTTATTTTGAACTTTCACAGTCTTCTTTAAAGATATGAAAACAGGTAGAAAACGTCCATCATCTCTTAAGCCATAACCACCAATGTTTATATAATTAGGTTCATGTTTCCAATTTAACATCTTGATAATATCAGGACGGTAATATTTTTCGCCAATGGTAAAGCGATTATGATAGATTGCTGGGTTCTGATGTACATCCCAAAGCTTTGTATCTAAAGCATCTTCAAAATATTTTCTAAATGATTGTGATTGCAACATTTGTTGAAGTTCAGAAGCAAATTTCCATTTATCATCGATACGGTCAGTTAACACAATTTGACCGTATTTTTTTTGCTTTACTTTTGAAAAATAACTGAAATTTAGGACAGAAGACACATTGTCCAAAGTTTCACGGTCACAGAAAATGTTTTGAGATTGAAGTTCAGATAGAATTTCTTCATCAGTTAAAGTATGTCGAAGTAACAATTGCTTCAAGATCCAAGCTTCCACAGGACGTTTAGATACAGTGATTTCCGCAGAAATAAATCTCAAAAATGAGTATTGTTCTTTAGTAAGTGAATTGGAAAAAGTATCTTCAAATTTATTTTGCATGTCATAAACAGTCTTGAATTTGTCAATTATATCGGGAACGTCAACACTACCTAACTTGGCAAAATCCAGTAACATCGGCGACCGTAATCCGATTTTATCTTTAAGATTTTGATAAGCAGCCTTGAAACGATTCATGTCATTTAATCTAGTTTTTGAAACCGCTATTAAGATTCGATTACGAGCGACTTCTTCAAAATGAATCGTAGAAACACCCGAGATACTGGGGCTAACAATTTGTTTGAGTATTTTCTCTTTATTACTAGTGTGAGAACGGTCGAATGCCATTGGAATCATATAATTTTCATCATAATTACCGATGAAATCTAAAATTGTCACGAATTCTTTATGATTAAATTTACGTAATCCACGTCCTAATTGCTGTAAAAAAATAATACTGGATTTTGTGGGACGCATCATGACGATTTGATTGAGAATAGGAATGTCCACGCCCTCATTAAAAATATCAACTGTGATGATGTATTGTAATTTGCCATTAGTTAATTTTCGAACTGCTTTTTCACGAGTCTCAACCGTATCTTTTGCGGAGACAAATTGAGAATTGATGCCTCTATTCGTGAGTTTAACAGCCAATTCGCGACCTTCAGCAACACGACTAACAAAAATCAATCCGTGCACATTGTCACCGCGAGGACCATAGTAATTGGTTTTGTCGATAATATAATTTACACGTTCATCAGATACTAAATACTTCAAACTAGTTTTATCGTCGATAACCTCACCATTTTTCTCATAGTCGGTCACGCCAATATAGTGAAAGGGCACAAGAAGACCATTATCCAGTGAGTCCAGTAGTGAAATTTCATAAGCTAGATGATAATCGAAATACTTATAGACATTAGTTCTGTCAGTTCGCTCGGGGGTGGCTGTCATGCCAAGCATGAATTGTGGCTGGTAAAAGTTCATCATACGTTGATACATTGATTCTTTTTCACCGGGCTGATTTTGGCTAACTCGATGAGCCTCATCAATGATAATGTAGTCAAACGCATTGGCTCCCAATTGTTCACGAACCGATTTTTTAGAAATCATATTAACCGTAGCAAAAAGATAGCGAGTAGTTACTTCTTTTTGATTACCGCTGAGAATACCATAGTCGTTGTCAGATCCACCTAAAATTTCTTTGAAACTAGACATAGCTTTACGCAGAATCTGTTCCCGATGGACGACGAATAATAGACGTTTAGGATTGAATTGCTGAACATCGAAAGCTGCTAAATAAGTTTTACCAGTTCCAGTTGCTGCCACAACCAAGCCTTTTTAGCATGTTCAACATCTCGTAAATGTTTCAGAGCTTCTAAGGCTGTTTTCTGCATTTTGTTAGGAACAATTTTGCCAGATGGTTCAGTCTTTTTCTTGGCCCGATAATTTGAATAATTGGGTTGCCAGTTTTGGCGATAATTTTCTATCCACAATGGTGTCAAAGTTGTGGCTTGTTGCCAAAGATTAGTCAATTCATTTTTAACATTACGAATAACGTCGCCACGTTCGGTTGAAGTAATACGTAAGTTCCATTCAAAATTCTTTTTCAAAGCGTTTTGCGTCAGGTTGGAACTTCCAATCAGGGCACTTTCATAATTGCCATGGTCAAAATAGTAAGCTTTCGTATGGAAACCATCTTGATCTAAGACTTTAACCTCAAGGTTAGGGATTTGTAACAAATCATCGAATACGTCGGGATTGTTAAACTCTAAATAAGTTGAAGTGATGAGCTTTCCGCGGACACCATGTGCAGCAATGTCGGCTAGAATACTTTTAAGATCCAATAGACCACCTGAAGTAACGAAAGCAACTGCGATGGTAAAGGATTTAGCAGTGCGTAACTCTTCTTCCAAAGTGTCGAGTACAGTTCCATTTTGATTAGTTATTAATGCGGGTTGATAACGGGATAATGATTGTGTTGAGTTGTCGATGAAGCCAAATGCCAGACCTTGGTTAATTTCATGATCAATATTCATAAGTTCACTTCCAATTTGTAATTGTTCTAATAGACAAGTATAGCAGAGCAATTAAGTTTTATAGATATGTTGTGTACAATGAAAGGCGAAGGAAGTGTATTTTATGAGTAACTCCCAAATTAATTATTTTATAATAGATTCTAGTTCCAGCATTGAACACAATGACGTAGATTTTAAATATTACAGTTATCAAAATCATAATAACAACCAGCTCCATAAGGGGGATTTAATCATCTACCGCCGATCTGGCAGTGCCTCAGAATGGGGCAATGAGTTTTACCTTTACGGTGCTGGTAGATTTGGCGATGTTGTCAGACAAGATCCGACTACTGGTAACGATATTGTCACGATTGAAGAGCCTTATCTGTTTTCTCATTGTCTTATGAAGCAAAATTTACGTACTTTTGATTGGACGTTTCGTAAATTCAAAGGTAAGTGGTCGAACTTTTTTAATATGAATGGCATCACGCAGATAAATGAGCATGATTATAGAGGTCTATTAGAGCGTCAAAAAAATATGACACCTGAAATACCTGAATTATCAGATGAAGAAGAATTGCTGGCGGTAAAGTGTTATCAGGCTGAGAAGAATGAAATGTATTTTATCAATGATGAGGCCAAAGGTATTAAAACTTATAATGCTGTTCAAAAATTTTTCGCAGATAAAGTAAAATTTAATTATCATTATAAATCAGCGGTGGCGGGTCCAGTAGATGAGGATGATTTAGTTGTAGCGAGAATTATTCCTTGGTCAGAAAATCAGGAAATCCGTTTAGACCCACGTAATGGAATAAGTTTTACTAAAGAACTTGCCAAAGCCTTTACAGCAGGGTATTTCACTTTTAACGATAAAGGTCATATTATTATTTCTGATGTTTCAGCTCCAGATGCAGAAACCGATAAATTATTAAATAAATACAAAAATAGAAAAATACATATGAATTACCAATATTCTCCTAATAGAGAATATTTACAATACCATCGAGAACATATCTTTAAGAGATAACCCTATTGACGAATATAAAATTTCACTGTATTATATGGACAACAACTTTTAATTAAGTCCAGTGAGACTTGGAAAGTGCAATCGCTTATGGGGAAACCCCAACTAACTTTCTTTGTCGCACTGGCAGGGAAAGTTTTTTTTATATCTTGAATTTTTAATCAGATCCAGTGAGGTCTCAAAGGTTCAGTCTAAATAATCAAATTAAGACAAAACTTTAGGGATGCTGGATAAGCATCCCTTTTTTATGTCTCAAATATTGCGAAAGTTTGGAGAATATTATGAAAAGATATCTAGTTTTTGAAGATGGCACTTACTTTGAAGGTAAGGCCTTTGGCAGCAATATTGAAACGATTGGTGAGTTAGTCTTTACGACTGGAATGAGTGGTTATCAGGAGGCTATTACCGACCAGTCTTACAACGGACAAATCATTAATTTCTGTACACCGATGATTGGCAATTATGGTATTGCCAAAAAATTTAATGAATCACCTAAATCATTCATCAAAGGGGTTCTAGCACGAGAAATTGCGGATACGGTTGGTAATTATCAAAGTGAAATGACGATTGATCAATTCTTAAAGGAAGAAAATATACCGGGAATTTACGACATAGATACACGTGCCATTACTTTGAAAATAAGAAAAGCCGGAACCTTAAAGGCTGCTATCGTTGACGATTTGAATTCAGGATTAATGGATCAAATTGAGAACTGGAAACTAGATAAAGCTCAACTCAATCAGAATATTATAAAAAAACCTCAAACTTTTGCAGGTAGCGGTAAACATGTAGTCATGCTTGATTATGGATACAAGCAAAGTATCGTTGATGAATTACAAAAGCGTGATGTCAAAGTTACAGTCGTACCGGGAAATACTTCAGTCACAGAAATTGAGAACTTATTACCAGACGGTATTCTTCTCAGTAATGGACCTGGAGATCCACTTGATCACACTGATATTTTGCCAAATATTGTTGAACTGGAGAAAAAGTATCCCGTCTTTGGTATTTGTATGGGACACCAATTGCTCTGCTTAGCTAACGGCGCTAAAACTTTCAAAATGAAATTCGGTCATCGTGGTTTCAACCATCCGGTTAAGAACCTGGAAACAGGAAAGATTTATTTCACTTCTCAAAATCATGGATATGCAGTTGATCCAGAATCCATCGCCCAGACTGAATTGAAAGTAACTCAAGTTGAATTGAATGATCAAACGGTTGAAGGGGTTGAACATACTAGATATGACGCTTTCTCAGTTCAATTCCATCCTGATGCAATGCCTGGTCCACACGATGCAGATTTTATCTTTGATAAATTTTTGGAAAGATTAAATAAATAGCTGGAGGAGAAATTAATTATGCCAAAGAGAACAGACTTAAAAAAGATTATGATCATTGGTTCTGGCCCAATTATTATTGGACAAGCCGCCGAATTTGATTATTCAGGTACTCAAGCTTGTCTAGCCTTGAAAGAAGAGGGCTATGAAGTTGTTTTGATCAATTCAAATCCAGCCACGATTATGACCGACAAGCACATTGCCGATAAAGTTTATATCGAACCAATCACTTTAGAATTTGTGGAAAAGGTTCTCGTAAAAGAACATCCGGATGCTATTTTACCAACCTTGGGTGGACAAACTGGTTTGAACATGGCGGTTCAACTCCAAGAATCAGGAATTTTGGATCAATTAGATATTGAAATCATTGGAACTAAGTTAGATACGATCAATGAAGCGGAAGATCGTGAAGAGTTCAAGGAATTAATGCAAAAATTACACGAGCCAATTCCAGCTTCACAGACAGCTTATACGTATCAAGATGCCAAGAAATTCACCGATAAAATCGGTTTTCCAGTTATTATAAGACCAGCGTTTACCATGGGTGGAACCGGTGGTGGTGTTGCTCATGATGATGTTGAATTAAAAGAAATCGTTGAACGAGGATTAAAAGTTTCGCCGTCTACAGAATGCTTGATTGAACAAAGCATTGCTGGATTCAAAGAAATTGAGTTTGAAGTAATGCGTGACAGTGATGATAATGCATTAGCCGTTTGCCATATGGAAAATGTTGATCCCGTTGGGATTCATACCGGAGATTCTATTGTCGTATCACCAATTCAAACTTTATCTGACACGGAAGTACAAAAATTACGAGACGTTTCTCTAAAGATTATCCGAGCTCTAAAAATTGAAGGTGGTTGTAACGTTCAACTTGCCATTGATACCAAAACAAGTAATTACTACATTATCGAAGTTAATCCGCGAGTTAGCCGTTCCTCTGCTCTAGCTTCAAAGGCTACGGGTTATTCAATTGCTAAAATTGCCGCCAAAATTGCTGTAGGATTGACATTAGATGAAATTACTAATCCTATTACTGGTAAAACTTTTGCTCAATTTGAACCAGCACTTGATTATGTTGTCTGCAAGATTCCTCGTTGGCCGTTTGATAAATTTTCCAAAGCTGATCGTACAATTGGAACACAGATGAAAGCAACTGGTGAAGTGATGGCGTTAGGTCGTAACTTTGAAGAAGCTTTACAAAAGGCGGTTCGTTCGCTGGATATTGATCAACATGACTTGATTATGGATTCTCTCAAGAATAAGGCAACTGAGGATCTGGAGAAGTATGTTTCTATTCCTAAAGATGATCGACTTTTCTACTTGGCTGAATTGTTACGTCGAGATGTTTCATATGAGAAAATTAACCAATTAACGGCAATCAATCCCTTTTTCTTGGCTAAAATGAAACGAATTATTGATTTTGAAAAAGTTTTAACTAGTGGAACTTTGACTAAAGAGGTTGTTATTGAAGCTAAACGTTTAGGTTACTCCGATAGAACTATTGGTCGATTGAATGACGTACCAGAAGATATTATTCGAACCTTTAGAATTCAAAGTGGAATTTTACCAACTTACAAGACAGTTGATACTTGTGCTGGTGAATTTGAAGCTGAAACACCATACTTCTATAGTACTTATGAAGCTGAAAATGAATCACAAAAAATGTCTGATAAATCTGTTCTAATCCTTGGCTCAGGTCCGATTAGAATTGGTCAGGGAATTGAGTTTGATTATTCAACGGTTCACTGTGTCAATGCTGTGCAACAGATGGGATACAAGGCAATCGTCATTAATAATAATCCGGAAACTGTCTCAACTGATTATTCGATTGCGGATAAGCTCTATTTTGAACCTTTGACATTGGAAGATGTATTGAATGTTTGTGATTTGGAAAAGCCGATTGGAGCAATTGTTCAATTTGGTGGTCAGACTTCAGTGAATTTAGCGGAACCCTTAAAAGAGAATGGTATCAAGATTCTAGGAACTTCAGTTGACGACATTAATCGAGCTGAAGATCGTGATTTGTTTGATCAAATCATTAAAAAATTAGAAATTCCCCAACCAATTGGTGGAACAGCTACATCTGCTAAAGGAGCTTTACAAGTAGCTCAAAAAATTGGCTATCCAGTTTTGATTCGCCCAAGCTATGTCTTAGGTGGGCGTGCGATGGAGATTATCAAATCAGATGAAGAATTGAATAAGTATATGCAAGAAGCTGTTCATGTTTCTAACAATCATCCAGTTTTAATTGATAGTTATTTAACAGGGCGTGAATGTGAAATTGATGCTTTAAGTGACGGGAAGAATGTCTTATTGCCAGGAATTATTGAACACATTGAACGTTCGGGTGTCCATTCTGGAGATTCGATGGCGGTTTATCCTCCTCAAAATATTCCTGATACTGTTCAAGATCAAATTGTCGAATACGCTAAACGTTTGGCAAAAGAGTTGCACTGTATAGGAATTATGAATATTCAATTCGTGATTCATGACAATCAAGCTTACGTGATTGAAGTAAATCCCCGGGCTAGCCGGACAGTGCCTTTCTTAAGCAAAGTTACTGGTATTCAAATGGCTCGAATTGCGACAAAATTAATTTTAGGAGCTGATTTTAACAGTTTAGGATTGGAACCTGGATTGGCACCAGAATCACGATTGATTCACGTTAAAGCACCAACTTTCTCCTTTAACAAATTAAATGATGTTGACAGTGCCTTGGGACCAGAGATGAAATCAACTGGCGAGGTAATGGGCTCAGGAGTTGATTATACAGAAGCTTTGTATAAAGCTTTTGAAGCTACGAATCAACATATTAAAGATGCCGGAAATGTTTTGATTACGGTCAATGATTCTGATAAGAAAGAAGCTTCTGGATTAGCTAAGCGCTTTGAAGAAGTCGGCTTCCAAGTTTTAGCCACTAAAGGGACTGCAGAATACTTCAACAAGCTGGGTATCAGAGCTAAGGTGGTACCAAAAGTTGGTGAGACGGATAAGGATATTATCTACGACATCACTCACAATAAAGTTCAATTGCTGATCAACACGATTGGTGATAAACGTACCCATACGTCTGATGGTTATATCATTAGACAAAATGCCGTCTTAAATTCAGTACCGTTATATACATCATTGGATACGGCGGATGCAATCTTGAGAGTGCTTGAGAAACGTTTTATTGGCGTAAATCCTTTGTAAATCTTATTAGAATAATTGGGCTTTGTGTCCGTATAGAAAGTAACCTAATCCTTTGGAGAAGGTTGCTTTTTTATTTATCGACAAGAACAATTTTACTTTTACCATCGCCTAGTTTTTTGACAAGCAATTGTTGACCAATGCTTTGTTTCATGGATTCAATATGACTGATAACCCCGACCATTCGATTTTGGCCAATATCTTCTAGAGCAGCCATGGCTTCTCCTAAAGTCTCATCATCTAAAGAGCCAAATCCTTCATCTACAAAGAGAGCATCAATCTGGACACCATTGGCGGATGATTGAACAACTTCACTTAATGACAAAGCGATAGATAAAGCAGCAATGAAGGTTTCACCACCGGAAAGAGTATCCGAAGAACGTGTGGAATTAGTTTCTCGATCATAGATGTTAATATCAAGGCCATGATCACGCTGTTTATTAGTGCTCTGAGTTGATAATTCAAAGGAATAGCGATTGTGAGATAGACGATTTAAGAATTTGTTATTGGCATAATCCAAAATTTTTAAGAGATAATTTTGAACGACGTAGGTTTCCAGTTTAAGTTTGTTGTCATTACCATCTTTCCCGTTAACAACATTGTAAAGACTTGTAATAGCAGCTAATTTTTGGGCAAAGTCTCCTTGGTGTTTAATGATTTCTTGAAGTTTCTCCAAATAAGTTTGAGCTTCAGTGAAATCACGATTGGTAGAAGTAGTATTTTCGATAGCTAGAGTACGTTTGGTTTCAGCATCCGATAGAATTTGCTTTAAGTTTTCTAAATCTGGTTGTTGGGTATCTTTTAATTGTTCTTTTATTTTGTTGATATTTATCGTTAAGATTTCTTTTTCTTTTTCGTAGCTAGAAATAGCGTTCTTTAAGTCAACGAGTTTATTTTGAGATAGCTCATTGATCCAATTTTTTAAGATATCTAAGTTGTTGGTTTGTGCAGATTTAGCCTGAATAGCAGTTGTCAATTCAGAATTAAAATTATTTATATCTTTAGAAATTTTATCTAATTGAGATTGAATATCAGTTAGTTTAGTCTGATTGTTATTAAAGCTTAATTCATTTTTATGCAATGTTTCTTGTGAAACTTTTAAGTCATTTTGATAAGCTTCAATAGCTTTATTTAATTCATCTTTTTGAGAGATTAATTCCTGACTAGTAGCGTTAGGGTTACTAATATCTTTGGATTTAGTCTGTAAATCAGTCGAACGTGTCTTAATTTCGGCAGTTAATTGATCTAATTTTGATTGGGCAAGGTTCAAATCAGCTTGTTTTTGAGATTGTTGCTTTTGAAGATCCTTGATCTCACTAGTTAGTTTTTGTGAAACTTGAATTTGATGATCTAACTGATCAACTTGAGTTTGAAAAGCCAGTTTGGCATTTTTAAAATTGAATTCTTGTGGCAAATCAATCATTGAAGTGGTAATAAATTTGCTATATTGCATTGATAAATCGACTTGTGCAGAGACAGCAAGTTGTTGTTTCTGTTCAAAATCATCAGAATTTTCATTAATATTACTTTGTAAATTCTTCAAATCGGTTTCGGCGCTAGCAAAAGCCTTTTGGGAAGCATCCACGGCATCCATTGCTTGGCGCAGTTTCGTCTCGTCAGCTGTAGCCTTATTCTGAGCGTAGGGATGTTTCGTGGAGCCACAAACGGGGCAAGGTTCACCAATGGATAATTCTTGGCGTAATTGAGCAATCATTAGTGATTGACGTGTCTTGATTTTTTCTTGATAATCAGCTTTTTTGGCAGCTAGATCTTGAGTCTTTTCTTTCAAAGCAGAATTAAGCTTATCAAGTTTGGATTGAATTTCAGCGACATCGTTAGCAGAATTATTCCGATTACTTTCTAATTTTGAAAAAGTATCACTAAAATTAGTTTGAGCTTTAATTAGTTGATCCTTTTGAGTGGAGAGATCTTGGTACTTGGACAACTCAGTATTTTTAGAATCAATAGAATTTTTTATAGCTTTTAAATCATTAGCTTTGTCATGAACAGCTTCTGTGGCTACTTTTAATTTTGGTTCTAATTGTGTCAGTGATGTTTTAATACTTTCAATATCTTGAACTTTGGTTATGAGAATACTTAAATTTTGAGCTCGTTTCTTTTTATCTTCAAAATCATCTGCTTGGTCGTTTAGGGTAGCAATTTCTTTTTTGGCCACTGTTAGTTGATCTTTGGATTGTTGTAATTCCTTATCGAGTTCTTGTTTATTTTTCAAATCAAATTGTTGTTCTTGTTGAAGACGATTTAAATCATGAACGGTTTCTTGTAGCGGTTGAGCCCATTCGAGTTGGATTACATGCTTTTTCTTTGTTTCCATATCAGTAGAATGTTCAATGATATGTTTTTGATAATCTTTTTTAGAAGAAGCTAATTGTTCAAATTTGTTTTGGAGCTCCTTGGCAGCTTGATAGTTGTTATCAGCCTTTTTCCAAGCTGTATCAGCATTTTTTTGATTATTTTGAGCCACGGTTAATTTTTCCTGCCGAGCTGCAACATAGCTATTAATAGTTGGTATCAATTGGTCATTTGGAATTTTCTTAAGTTGATCTTGTTCAGTCTCATTCCAAATTGAAGCTTGAATTTGTGCCTTAATATCGTTGTTGAAGTCATCAGCTTTACTTTTAGCTTGGTCATAATGGTCCTTCAATTTAGCAGTAAAGTCGGTAAATAGCTGTGTTCCAAAGATCTTCTTGAGAATCTTTTCTTTATCGTTAGTATTCGACTTGAGAAATTCGGAAAAATCATTTTGCGGTAAGAGAATAATTTTCTTGAATTGCTCAGCGTTTAAATTGAGAATGTCATCAATTGCATAGCCGACATCAACCGGTTTAGTAGCAATGCTATCAATCTCTGATTTATGAACATCTTCAACGACAGATAGATTGGCAGTTGGATTCTTTTTAGTTAAACCCTTTCCACTTTTCTTGGTTAAAAATTGTTCAGGAGTACGTTCAACTTTAAAAATTTTTCCGTTTTGTTCGAAGTAGAAAATTACTTTCGTTGGTTCATCGCCAGTAGCAAATTGACTCCGCATCTCTCTAGCATCACGATCACTCGTGGTTTTGTTAAAGAGAGCGTAGGTCATGGCATCAAAAATAGTGGATTTACCGGCACCTGTGTCACCACCAATTAAGAAAATAGGAGATTCATCTAACTTACGAAAATCAATAATTGAGTGTTGATGTGGTCCAAAACAGTTCATTTCTAGATATAATGGTTTCATTATTTTTTTTGCCTCTCTACTTCGTTAAAGATTGTTTCAACCAATTTTTGTTGGGGAAGAGATAATTTTTTGCCAGTGATGGTATCAAAAAACTGATCAACTGTTTCCTCAGGACTGAGTTGGTTGATATTAGTATTAATATTTTGGTGCAACTGTTCGGCATGATTGATTTGGTAGTCAAGTTCAACAATAGTTCCATAACGTTTTTGCAATTCAGCACGAACGTTAGTCTGAACGTGTTCACTGGGTTCGAAGTCTTTAATCGTAATGGCAAACCAGTCGTGATTGACGGGTTGTTGTTTATAAAAATCAGGATCACAAAGAGTTGACCAATTTTCTTCAAGCACAACAAGGTCAGTCTTTGGGACTAAAGGTTTAAATTCTCGTTTGATACCTTGGTCGTCAAGTGTAACAATATCGACGCCTTTACCTTTATTTTTGATACGAGCTTCTTTGATATTGAATTTAACAGGACTACCAGAATAGCGGATGGTATCATTTGGAGAAGCAAAACGGGTATGAATATGTCCTAACATGACGTAGTCAAAGTCTTCGAACTGATCAGAAGTTAATGTGGCTAAACCACCGACTTTTGAAGTCGTTTCACTGGTTAATTCCAATTCAGATTCTTGATTTGGTGTAACTGCAAAATGAGAAACTAGAAGGTGTCTCTTATTCGGATTGAAACGTTTTTTTATATCGGAAATGACTAATTGCATGGCGGTACCAATTGAGGTGATTTCTTTAATCTTGTCTATATCCATGCCTTGATGTTTGTAGTAAACTCGGGCGTCGAGGGGATCGAAAAAGGGTAATAGGAAAATTTGTGTCGTAGCTGTTTCGACTGGGGTAAAGGCTTCTTTTAACAAAGTGTTCAAATGGAAATTAGTATGTTCCATCCAAGCTCGCCCATAATTTAAACGTTTAGCACTATCGTGATTTCCAGAAATTGCATAAATTGGGATTTTATTATCCAGATTGATTTCTTGAAGCATTTTATCTAAAGCAGTGACAGCCTCAGGATTAGGGACGGCACGGTCATAAATATCGCCAGCAATAACAATGCCGGCAACTTTTTCAGCTTTAGCTATCTGTAAGATTTGCTTAAAAGCATTTTTTTGTTCATCTAAAAGTGAATAGCCGTTTAAAGTTCGACCAATATGCCAGTCGGCCGTGTGTAAAAGTTTCATGTGATGCCTCCGATTGATTTGTTGTAATAAAAGAATAAGTTAAGTATATCATCTAGAACTGATGTTCGTATTGAGCTTTTATAATATTTTTTAAAAAATTGAAATAAAATTATTTTATCCTTAAATCCTTCAGAAAACGCGGAATAAAGCCAATTATTCTATCTAAAAAACCGATATGATAACCATTTTGTTGGCTAACGATATCGGTTTTCTTTAGTGGATATTAAATATTTGTTGTTAAAATTAATCGTTCAAATTGTAACGTAATTTCATATGTTCAGAACCCATTGTGACCATGTCGCCAAGAAGTTTAGTTTGCTTATCAAAAGCAATATCAGCTAATTTTTTATTGGCGGTTTCGAGATATTTTTCAACATCTTTGTGATCAGAAATCTTGCTATCAGTTTCATTTTGGATTTTACGGTAAACGCTCATAGCATCGAGTTCATAATCATTTCTCATATCAACGTATAGATCGTAGTCAGTGTCTCCGAGTAAGGCAGTTGTACAACTTAACCAGTACATATTATTCATATCAAATTTACCAGTGGCATTTTTGTATTGATCAGGAGTGTCGTTGACATTGGCATAAAATGGTACGACCGTATTGAAAGTATTAGCGCCATAAGCTAACCAGTGAATACCAGCAATTTCTGCAGGAACATTGTTTCTAATTTGAAGAATGTGAACATCATGGTTTCGGTTGATACCAATTGGTCTAAAGAGTCTCTTTTCAGCTTCAGTACCGTTGCCATAAACGTCATATTTAGTATTCTCAAAATGAGAACTCAAGACAAACTTGACATCCTCAATAGAAATCTTGCGATTGGCATGACAGATGAATGGTAAATCTTGATTCATAGGATCATCAGTTGTGTCATCAGGACTAAAGAATTTTTGTCCATACCAAGCACGAGGATTATTGTAAACTGTATCTTTAATAGAAGAACTACCAAGAATATGTCTTAGATTATAGTTGTCGAAATCAGGATTGAGATTATTTTGATCAATCAAGGCTTTCAAATCATCTGAACAAAGAGTGTCATCGGAATCAAAATCGAAATTGTCGATATTCATACGGTTTGGTGCAACGACATAGGCATCATCGGGAATACGAACGGCTGCCCAGTGGTGACCTCCAATAGTTTCTAACCACCAAACCTCTTCATTGTCAGAAAAGGCAATCCCATTTGGTTCGTATGTTCCATATTCTTCAAGCAATGCTCCCATACGTTTAACACCGTCACGGGCGCTCTTAATATAAGGGAGGACGACTGTAACAAGATCTTCTTCACCAAGGCCGTTTTCAACGAATGGGTCAAGACCTAAGACACGTGAATTAGTAGTAATAGTTTCAGTTGCTGACATAGCAACATTCTTACTATTAATACCAGCTGCTGGCCAGATTCCGTTTGTTAGAATTGAATTAGGAATTGATGTGTAACGCAATGGCTTTTCAGGTAAGTCAACTTTAACTTTGCTGATAACTGATTGATAAGTCTTAGGTTGATCTTCTGGATTTACAACGACGAAACGTTGTGGGTCCAAGGCTTCGTGACCATCGTCATTTCGGGAAATAATTGTTGAACCATCAATTGAAGCTTTTTTACCAACTAAAATTGATGTACATGAACCTTTAATACGCTTTTCCATAATAATAGCTCCTTATATGAATTATGATAATTCAATTATAACTGCTTTAATGATTTAAACCAATGGTCGTAGAATCATTAGATTTATTGGATTAAATAAAAATAGTCATACTAATCTGCTAGTTTCGATTATTATGACTATTGACAGGTTTACTTAGGCAAATTAATTCCAGAAGCTTTAATTTCGGATAAATATTTTTCTAGGAGAACGTTTTTAACATGAAATTGAGCTCCTGGTTTAGTATAAGTGGCGACTTGGATTACCAAGGTTCCATCAGGTTGATTTGAAAAGCCTACTATATAAGGCTTTTTCGTGATTTGGAGTTTCACTAGGTCTAAATTTTGATTAATATTGTTGATGATTTTCGTGATTTCTTCAAAGGGAGCGTCGCTAGATACTGGAATTTCCATTAACGCCTGCATATTATTACGTGATTTATTGCTGACGATGGTGATGTTGCGATTGGGGATGTAATTAAGGGTTCCGTCGACACTTTGAATCTGAGTGGTTCGGATACCAACATATGTTACCTGTCCTTCGACACTATTGACTTGGATAGTATCCCCAACACTGATCTGTTGTTCCAAAAGAATAAAAAAGCCATTGACCATGTCAGAAACGAATCCTTGCGCACCAAGACCGATTGCCAAACTGAAAATTCCGGCACCTGCAATCAAGGTACCAACGGGAATACCAATAGCTGAGAGAATGGCGTAGATCCAGAAAAACATCAGGACGTATTTAAAAATGTTTAGTACTAAGGTATAAATGGTGTCTAATTTTTTCGGAGAGATACCACGCTTATATTTTCTCAGACCGGTTTTAAAGAGACGACGAATAATTTTTTTACCAATCCAATTGATCAATAATAAAACTATTGTTAACAAAACTAATTGCAAGACGACCGAAGCTATATGTTGTAAAACTGCTTCCCAATCGACTTTTAAAACCATTTTCTTGATTAAATTATTAAAGTTAAACGACGTATTCAAATCATTTGATCCTTTCAATAGATATTGATGAAACTATGATATCACAAAAATGAAGAGCATCTTTTGAGAGGGCAAACAATTGGAATATGAATTAAGTATGGTAAAGTAAGTTTACTTAGTTATTAATAGAGAGGAAATAAAAATGGCATACCCACAATTAGATTTAGAAAATGCAACAGGTAGTGTAGCTACAATAAAAACCAATCATGGTGAGATCAAAGTTCAACTTTTTGATGAGTTGGTCCCTAAGACGGTTAAGAACTTTATCGAATTAGCACAAAAGGGTTACTACAATGGAATTATTTTCCATCGAGTAATTCCTGATTTCATGATTCAAGGTGGAGATCCTACAGGAACGGGTGCTGGTGGTGAAAGTATCTATGGTAAGAATTTCGAAGATGAATTTAGTAACCAACTCTTCAATCTTACTGGAGCCTTGTCAATGGCTAACGCTGGCCCTAATACTAATGGAAGTCAATTTTTCATAGTTTCCAATGAGAACATGCCTAAAAGGATGATTAAGGAAATGTCTAGTGCAGGTTATCCTGAGGAAATCATTGCTGCTTATAAGAATGGTGGAACTCCTTGGCTAGATCATCGTCATACTGTTTTCGGTCAAGTTATCGAGGGCATGGATGTTGTTCAAGAAATTAGTCGTGCTAAACGTGATGGCAATGACAAACCTAAAGACGATATCGTCATGGAAACAGTTGAAATCAGTAAGTAGGAAGTGAATATGGCTGTAGTAATCAAAATTTGTGGTTACTATGGCTATTTTTTTATCTTATATTAAGAAATTAATGAGCCATTTCTTTGTTTATCAAAATCGCTTTCGTTAGACTTAAAACGACTAGTTATAGAAGGGAATAGGGAAATGACAGTAAAAGATTTTTTTGATTTAACAAAGATTTATTCTGCGGTGACCTCGGTTATGCCAACACTGTTGGGGTTTATGTTTGTGGGGGTTTATTATAGGGACTTCAATTTGGGCTTAAGTATCTTGCTATTCATTGCGGTAGTTTTGTTTCATTTGGCAGTTAATGTGCACAATCAGTATGTTGATTACTATAAATATCAAAAGCAACCAGATGTTTTCAAGAATAGTGTTAATAATACTTTGAATCGTCGGCAGATATCGCCACAATTGGCATTTAAAACAATGTCAGCTTTAGCAATTATTTCAGCAATTATTGGCTTATATTTAGTATTTCAAACAGGATTCTTTATTCTGGTTGTAGGATTGATTAGTTTTGCTATAGGGTATCTTTATTCAGGTGGACGTAAATCAATAGCATACAGTCCCTTTGGTGAAGTGGTTTCTGGATTAACAATGGGCTACAACATTACTTTATTAGCTGTCTATGTTAATTTTTATAATGATTTGAATTTTGAATGGAGTTTTATTTGGAAAACGGCATTAGTATCGTTGGTTGCTGTATTTGCAATTAGCAATATAATGCTGGCAAATAACATTTCGGATGCAAGTGAAGACTTAAAAGTCGGTCGAAAGACGTTAGTAGCTTATTTAGGACAAGAGAAATCTAAATTAGTATGGGTCGTTAGTTATTTCGTCGGTTACTTAGCAGTTTTAAGTTCTGTTGTTTTGGGATATCTGCCGTGGTATTGTTTGGCATTTTTAGTGGTGACTTCACCATTGGTAGTTATTAATAGCATCAAGTTTATCAAGAAGCCTAGTAAAGCTTTGACGTTTGTTAATTCAGTTAAGAATGCACAGATTTTATTAGTATCAGTTTTAGTAGGTGGTTTAATTAGTTTTCTATAGTTAATATGAGCATTTCTCAGATAAAATGAGGGATGCTTCTTTTTTATACATAGTGTAAAAGCAATCTATACGTTAAAGTAGAGGTGTTATAATACTAACTGTAAAAGATTATTTAGAAGATTTAATTTGTTAAATAATAGGAAGAAACAGAACTATAGATAATAAATTAGTAAAAAATCAAAAAAAGTAATAAAAAAGACTTGCAACGTCGTAACTGAACGGGTAATATATATCTTGTTGTTGCGACAGTTCAACGGAGTCAACGGTTTGATGATTTATTCATCTCCATTGCTTCTAAATTTTCTTGAGAAAATGCTTGACTTGGTCTTTCATCTTCGATATGATTATTAAGTTGTCTGTTGAGATAACGCCTAACAATTCCTTGATTCATTTCATTGAATTGTTAGTAAAATTATTTTAAAAAGTCCTTGACATCAACTTGTCGGCTTGATAAAATAATTAAGTCGCTGATGAGCGTAAGCGCTTAATCAGCTGGTAGACCTTTGAAAACTGAACAAAGTTTTAACACTAAAATTGTGTAGGTCAACATTTTTGTTGATATACAACGAAGTCAATTCGCTAGTAATATTTTTTATGAGTCACAAACTTTTAATATGAGAGTTTGATCCTGGCTCAGGACGAACGCTGGCGGCATGCCTAATACATGCAAGTCGAACGAACTTTCCTTTTGATTGATGCTTGCATCATGATTTAGATCTAAGTGAGTGGCGGACGGGTGAGTAACACGTGGGTAACCTGCCCAGAAGTGGGGGATAACATTTGGAAACAAGTGCTAATACCGCATAACAACATTAAACACATGTTTTTTGTTTAAAAGATGGTTTTGCTATCTCTTCTGGATGGACCCGCGGCGTATTAGCTAGTTGGTGAGGTAATAGCTCACCAAGGCGATGATACGTAGCCGACCTGAGAGGGTAATCGGCCACATTGGGACTGAGACACGGCCCAAACTCCTACGGGAGGCAGCAGTAGGGAATCTTCCACAATGGACGAAAGTCTGATGGAGCAATGCCACGTGAGTGAAGAAGGTTTTCGGATCGTAAAACTCTGTTGTTGAAGAAGAACATATGTGAGAGTAACTGTTCACGTACTGACGGTATTCAACCAGAAAGCCACGGCTAACTACGTGCCAGCAGCCGCGGTAATACGTAGGTGGCAAGCGTTGTCCGGATTTATTGGGCGTAAAGAGAATGTAGGCGGTTCATTAAGTTTGAAGTGAAAGCCCTCGGCTCAACCGAGGAAGTGCTTCGAAAACTGGTGAACTTGAGTGCAGAAGAGGAAAGTGGAACTCCATGTGTAGCGGTGGAATGCGTAGATATATGGAAGAACACCAGTGGCGAAGGCGGCTTTCTGGTCTGTAACTGACGCTGAGATTCGAAAGCATGGGTAGCAAACAGGATTAGATACCCTGGTAGTCCATGCCGTAAACGATGAGTGCTAAGTGTTGGAGGGTTTCCGCCCTTCAGTGCTGCAGCTAACGCATTAAGCACTCCGCCTGGGGAGTACGATCGCAAGATTGAAACTCAAAGGAATTGACGGGGGCCCGCACAAGCGGTGGAGCATGTGGTTTAATTCGAAGCAACGCGAAGAACCTTACCAGGTCTTGACATACCATGAAAAGCTAAGAGATTAGTCTTTCCCTTCGGGGACATGGATACAGGTGGTGCATGGTTGTCGTCAGCTCGTGTCGTGAGATGTTGGGTTAAGTCCCGCAACGAGCGCAACCCTTATTATCAGTTGCCAGCATTCAGTTGGGCACTCTGGTGAGACTGCCGGTGATAAACCGGAGGAAGGTGGGGACGACGTCAAATCATCATGCCCCTTATGACCTGGGCTACACACGTGCTACAATGGTCGGTACAACGTGTTGCGAACTCGCGAGGGCAAGCAAATCACTTAAAACCGATCTCAGTTCGGATTGCAGGCTGCAACTCGCCTGCATGAAGCTGGAATCGCTAGTAATCGCGGATCAGCATGCCGCGGTGAATACGTTCCCGGGCCTTGTACACACCGCCCGTCACACCATGAGAGTTTGTAACACCCAAAGTCGGTGGGGTAACCCTTCGGGGAACTAGCCGCCTAAGGTGGGACAAATGATTAGGGTGAAGTCGTAACAAGGTAGCCGTAGGAGAACCTGCGGCTGGATCACCTCCTTTCTAAGGATATGGTACTTTGGTACCAACGGAATACACAATCGTTAAAACTTTGTTTAGTTTTGAGAGGTCTACCTGGCGCTTTCGGGCCTATAGCTCAGCTGGTTTAGAGCGCACGCCTGATAAGCGTGAGGTCGATGGTTCAAGTCCATTTAGGCCCATTCTCTGCAAAACTTAATAGTAACATGGGGGTTTAGCTCAGCTGGGAGAGCACCTGCTTTGCAAGCAGGAGGTCATCGGTTCGATCCCGTTAACCTCCATTGACAGAGATGTCATACTCGTACCTTGAAAACTGGATATTAAGAATTAATGAATTAAAGAAACACCGAAAACTGCGCGGCAACTTTTTAGTTGCCAGCTGTAACTTATGTTATGGCAAATGATTTAAATTGCTTTTGTAATTTATTAGGTTAAGTTATAAAGGGCGCACGGTGGATGCCTAGGCACTAGGAGCCGATGAAGGACGTAACTAACGACGATACGCCTCGGGGAGCTGTAAGTAAGCTTTGATCCGGGGATTTCCGAATGGGGGAACCCAAATATCGTAATGGATATTTACTTGTCTGTGAATACATAGCAGTCAAGAGGAATACGCAATGAACTGAAACATCTAAGTAGTTGCAGGAATAGAAAGAAATTCGATTCCCTGAGTAGCGGCGAGCGAAACGGGAATAGCCCAAACTAAAGAGCTTGCTCTTTAGGGTTGTAGGACTGATGTTGTGAGTACAAATAGTTGAGATAGCTGAACAGCTTGGAAAAGCTGGCCAAAGAGAGTGAAAGCCTCGTAAGTGAAATCAATACTTCTCCATTCAGTATCCTGAGTACGGCGGAACACGAGAAACTCCGTCGGAATCCGGGAGGACCATCTCCCAAGGCTAAATACTCCCTAGTGACCGATAGTGAACCAGTACCGTGAGGGAAAGGTGAAAAGAACCCCGGAAGGGGAGTGAAATAGATCCTGAAACCGTGTGCCTACAAGTAGTCAGAGTCCGTTTATGGATGATGGCGTGCCTTTTGTAGAATGAACCGGCGAGTTACGTTAACATGCAAGGTTAAGATGAAAAGTCGGAGCCGGAGCGAAAGCGAGTCTGAATAGGGCGATCTAGTATGTTGATGTAGACCCGAAACCAAGTGACCTATCCATGTCCAGGTTGAAGATGCGGTAAAACGCATTGGAGGACCGAACCCGTGTATGTTGAAAAATGCTGGGATGAGATGTGGATAGCGGTGAAATTCCAAACGAACTTGGAGATAGCTGGTTCTCTCCGAAATAGCTTTAGGGTTAGCCTCGGGGATTAGGATCGTGGAGGTAGAGCACTGTTTGGACTAGGGGCCCGTCTTGGGTTACTGAATTCAGATAAACTCCGAATGCCATTGATCTTTACCCGGGAGTCAGACGATGAGTGATAAGATCCACCGTCGAAAGGGAAACAGCCCAGATCACCAGTTAAGGTCCCAAAATTCATGCTAAGTGGAAAAGGATGTGGAAACGCATAGACAACTAGGATGTTGGCTTAGAAGCAGCCATTCATTCAAAGAGTGCGTAATAGCTCACTAGTCGAGTGATTCTGCGCCGAAAATGTACCGGGGCTAAGCATGATACCGAAACTGTGGATGTATCGTAAGATACGTGGTAGGAGAGCGTTGTAAGAGCATTGAAGCTATACCGTGAGGAGTAGTGGAGTTCTTAGAAGTGAGAATGCCGGTATGAGTAACGAAAGACCAGTGAGAATCTGGTCGGCCGAAAGACTAAGGTTTCCTGGGGAAGGCTCGTCCTCCCAGGGTTAGTCGGGGCCTAAGATGAGACCGAAAGGTGTAATCGATGGATAACAGGTTGATATTCCTGTACTAGTTTATTTTGTTTGAACGATGGAAGGACGCAGGAGGATGATGTGTGCACGCTGATGGATATGCGTGTCCAAGCAGTGAGTCTTGAGTTGAGTCAAATGCTTAACTCTTTAAGGACAAGCTGTGATGGGGAGTGAAATTTTAGTAGCGAAGCACAGTAACTCACACTGCCGAGAAAAGTTCCTAGTTAGAAATAAACTACCCGTACCGCAAACCGACACAGGTAGTCGAGGAGAGTATCCTAAGGTCAGCGAGTGAACTCTCGTTAAGGAACTCGGCAAAATGACCCCGTAACTTCGGGAGAAGGGGTGCTGGTGTAACAGCCAGCCGCAGTGAATAGGCCCAAACAACTGTTTATCAAAAACACAGGTCTATGCTAAATCGTAAGATGACGTATATGGGCTGACGCCTGCCCGGTGCTGGAAGGTTAAGAGGATCAGTTAGCTTTTGCGAAGCTGAGAATTGAAGCCCCAGTAAACGGCGGCCGTAACTATAACGGTCCTAAGGTAGCGAAATTCCTTGTCGGGTAAGTTCCGACCCGCACGAAAGGCGTAATGATTTGGGCACTGTCTCAACGAGAGACTCGGTGAAATTATAATACCCGTGAAGATGCGGGTTACCCGCGACAGGACGGAAAGACCCCATGGAGCTTTACTGTAGCTTGATATTGAGTTTTTGTGTGACATGTACAGGATAGGTAGGAGCCGTTGATATCGGAACGCTAGTTTCGATGGAGGCATTGGTGGGATACTACCCTTGTTATATGAAAACTCTAACCTACGTCGTTTATCGCGACGAGGGACAGTGTCTGGTGGGCAGTTTGACTGGGGCGGTCGCCTCCTAAAATGTAACGGAGGCGCTCAAAGGTTCGCTCAGAATGGTTGGAAATCATTCGTAGAATGTAAAGGCATAAGCGAGCTTGACTGCGAGACTGACAAGTCGAGCAGGGACGAAAGTCGGACTTAGTGATCCGGTGGTACCATATGGAAGGGCCATCGCTCAACGGATAAAAGCTACCCTGGGGATAACAGGCTTATCTCCCCCAAGAGTTCACATCGACGGGGAGGTTTGGCACCTCGATGTCGGCTCATCGCATCCTGGGGCTGTAGTCGGTCCCAAGGGTTGGGCTGTTCGCCCATTAAAGCGGTACGCGAGCTGGGTTCAGAACGTCGTGAGACAGTTCGGTCCCTATCCGTCGCGGGCGTAGGAAATTTGAGAGGAGCTGTCCTTAGTACGAGAGGACCGGGATGGACATACCTCTGGTGTACCAGTTGTGCCGCCAGGCGCATCGCTGGGTAGCTACGTATGGACGGGATAAACGCTGAAAGCATCTAAGTGTGAAGCCCCCCTCGAGATGAGATTTCCCATTCCGTTAAGGAAGTAAGATCCGTTAAAGAATATGACGTAGATAGGCTGCGGGTGGAAGTGTAGCGATACATGGAGCTGAGCAGTACTAATAGATCGAGGACTTAACCGAGAAGAGTTCACAGTTTGAAGTGTTTCATTATTTAATTCATAGTCTTAATATCTAGTTTTGAAGGTACGAGCAAATATAGTGTGGTGGCGATAGCGAGAAGGATACACCTGTTCCCATACCGAACACAGAAGTTAAGCTTCTCCACGCCGAAAGTAGTTGGTGGGAAACTACCCGCGAGGATAGGTAGCTGCCACGCTAATGATAAGAGGTCAACTTAGGTTGATCTCTTTTTTTGTGCTCTCTTTTATTTAAAATTAGACTATATTAGTCTACAAATATAGTCTAATTGATAACATACGAAAAAATTAGTTATATAATAATCAATGTTAAATGAATAAGGGGGAAACATTATGGTAAAGTTTTTACGTAATAATAAAGTTGCTTCAATTATATTAGCTATTATTAGAATTTATCTCGGTATCGAATGGACCCTGACTGGTTGGGAAAAGGTTACTGGCGGTGCTAGTGGTGCTGTTAAGGGATTGCTTAGCAATGCAATTAAAAATCCTGTTAAGGGACCCACCGGTAAAGTCTTGTATCCTTGGTTCAATAGCATGCTCAGTGCTATTTTGCCACATTACAGAGGTATGAGTTACTTAGTTTCTTGGGGTGAATTGCTTGTCGGACTTGGTTTGATTTTTGGCTGTTTAACTACCGCAGCTGTATTCTTTGGACTGATGATGAACTTCTCATACATGTTAGCTGGAGCCATTTCAGTTAATCCTGAATACATTTTCTTGGAATACTTCATTATTATTGCTGGATTTAATGCTAGTAAGATTGGTTTGGATTACTGGGTCATTCCTTGGATCAGAACTCACATTTTTAAACAACATAGCAGTAGAAATTCAATTTGGGATTAATAAACTAACGCCTTTGACTATTAATTTAGTTGGAGGCGTTTTTTGATTAATAGGACTGTAAAAATAACGTATTTTGTGCTTAAATATTCTACTATGAAATAATGTAATGAGAAGGTAGATTAAATGGCAAAGATTAGATGTGTCACCGAAGATGATGCTCAGGCACTATTAGATATTTATGCTCCATATATCACAGAGACCACAATAACTTTTGAAAATGTCATACCATCAGTTGAAAATTTCAAACAGCGTATTCGTGATATTTCAAAAAAATTTCCTTATTTAGTAGCGACTGACGATAATGGCAAAGTTTTGGGATATGCGTATGCCCATTTGTATGGTCCAAGAGCCGCGTTTGCATGGACCGTTGAAGCCAGTATTTATATTGACAAGAATTATGAAGGACACGGGTTAGGCAGCCAGTTATACCACAAGCTGGAAGCCATTTTAACAAAGCAAGGTGTCGTAAATTTGATGGCTTGTGTCACCGAAGAGAATCTCAATAGTATCAGATTTCATGAAAAATTTGGCTATCAAAAAGTTGGGGTTCTGCATAAAACTGGATTTAAATTTAATCGTTGGCTAGACGTTACTTGGATGGAGAAAACTTTAAATAAACGCGAAAAAGAAATGGCACCAATAATTCCTTGGAAAGAATTGGACTAAATATTTGACCTAAAGTTAGCTATAGGTAGTATTATGAATATGCTTACACGGAAGGAGAGTTTTTATGACAAAGTTAACAGATACATTTGATATTTATAATGGTGTGAAAATTCCTAAAGTTGCTTTTGGGACATGGCAGATTCCCGCTTCGGATGCAAAACAGGCTGTTCATGATGCAATTGATATTGGCTATAGACACATTGATACGGCTTTAGCTTATGCTAACGAAAAAGAAGTTGGTGAAGCTGTTAGGGATTCTGGTGTTAAACGTGAGGACTTATTTGTAACATCAAAATTGCCAGGGCAAACTAAGAATTATGATGATACATTGAGAGACTTTGATACAACAATGAAGAATTTGGATATAGATTATTTGGATCTCTATTTAGTTCATGCTCCATGGCCATGGAGTGAAATTGGTTCAAATTATGACAAGCAGAATCAAGATGTTTGGCGTGCTATGGAGAAAATTTACAATTCTGGTCGTGTTAAAGCTATTGGTGTTTCTAACTTTAATGTTCACGATTTGGAAAATGTTTTGAAGACTGCCACAATCAAACCAATGGTTGATCAAATTCAATATTACATTGGATATACGGAGCCTAAGATCACTAAATTTGCTCAAGATCATGACATTTTAGTTGAAGCTTATTCACCTTTAGCTACCGGTGGCTTAGTAAATAATCAAGATATTTTAAAGATTGCTCAAAAGTATAATGTCAGTGTTCCTCAATTGGCTATTCAATTTGTAGTACAAAATGGTGTTTTGCCTTTACCAAAGGCTGTCCATAAGGCACATATTGAAGATAATGCCAAATTAGATTTTGAGATCAGTGCTGAAGATATGAAGACATTGAATGTCATGCCTGATACGGCACCAACTCATTCTCATAATTCTACTCAAGGATAAAAATAGAGTAGATTGCAATATGGTAGGTATTGAACTAAATAGGGCAAGATAATCATAATTTGATTACCTTGCCCTATTTTTTATTAAATAAGTGAAAACAATAACTGTAGATTCAAAATGGTAATTGCTGAGGCTAAAATAATTCCCACGGTAGTTGTCAATTTGCTATTAACGTGATTTCCCATTATTTTTTTATCGTTAGTTAGAAATATCATAGGAAAAAGTGTAAATGGCAATGCAATACTTAAAATTATTTGAGCGTAAACGATAAGATTCTCAAAATCTTGTTCATTGAAGTGGACGATGAAGCCAATAATGAGAATTGGAATTAAAGTAACAAAACGTGTCAGCAATCTTCTTTGCCAAAGCGGTAAGCGGATATTCAAGTAGCCCTCCATGACTATTTGTCCAGATAAAGTACTGGTGATGGAAGAAATCATACCAGTAATTAAAAGTGCAAAAGCGAAGAGCCAACTCATCAAAGGACTAGCCAGTGTTCCAACAATTGCATGGCTTTTAAGGCCGGTGAAGACATCTTGCAAGCTAGCTAATTGATTAGTCATGTGATAAAAAAGAGTTCCTCCTAGGACCAATAAGAGTGCATTGATGATGAATGCAGCAATCAGATGTACATTGGAGTCCCATTTAGCAAACCTTAAAGCCTCATTTACTTGAAGAGGGTCATTATGATCGTAACGTCGACTTTGAGCTAATGATGAGTGTAGGTAAATATTGTGCGGCATGATTGTAGCTCCAACGATACCTAAACTGAGAACTAATTTTCTGTGATTGGTAAATAAATCAGTAGAGGGAATTACTCCAGAGATAATCGAAAATAATTTAGGTTGAGCTCTGAAGACTTCGATTCCAAAAATAATTCCTACGGTTAGAATAGCTGCTAGAACAATGAATTCAATTCTTCTAATGCCAAATCTTAAAAAAATCAGCACAATCAAAACGTCAAAAACAGTTAAAAGAATTCCAAAGACTAAGGGTAAATTAAATAATAATTTCAAAGCGATGGCTGTACCAATCACGCCGGTCAAATCCGTGGCCATCATTGCAATTTCATTTAAAATCCAAAGAAAATAACGAATTGGTTTAGAGACTTTAGTAGCGATGGCTTGGGCTAAATCTAATCTCGCCACAACCCCTAATTTAATTGAAAGTGTCTGCATGAACATTGCAACTAAGATAGAGATGAGTAGAACCGATAATAAATCGTAGCGATATTGACTACCTCCTGACAAAGAAGTTAACCAATTCCCCGGATCCATATAGCCAACAGCTACCAGAGCACCGGGACCACTATAGGCTAAAAACTTTTGTAAGAACGAAGTGTCATATACGCTGGGGACTTTGACGCTTTCGTTGATCTCATCTAAGCTTTTTTTATTTGGCATCTTGAGCCTCTTTTTTCAAAGCCAAGTCCGCTAAAAATTTGCTAAAGTCTAAATTATCATTCATTGGCGGTACTAATTGAAATTTGTCTCCACCGCAAGCTTTGAAAGTTTGATAATTTTGCACATAATCTTCTTCTATAGTTTCAAGACAGTCAGCAACAAATGAAGGAGTGGCGATTAAGATATTTCTGTGACCAATTTCTACGGCCTGCATTAAGGCATTTTTCAAATAGGGCTTTAACCAGGGCAAGGGACCAAATTTAGATTGATAAACGGTTTTAATTTTTTTGGAAGGAATCTTTAAAAGTTTTGAGACCTGTTCAGTAGTGGCGGTGCACTCTTTTTGATAGGGATCACCGTGCTTGACCATTGTCGTAGGAATACTGTGATAGCTGAAAAATAATTCGTCGTAGCTATCTTTGTCCCACATAGCTTGTATTTGCTTAGCCAAAATCTTTTGATAGGTTGTATGATTATAAAAACGGTCAATAACAAGCAAGGGTACTTGTGAACTTTTAGCTTGATCAAGAATCGATTTAGTACTGCTTTGCGTATACTGAGGGAATAACGGAAGCAAAATCACTTTTTGACAACCTGATTTTTGCATTTCTTTTAAAGTTTGAGAAATATCTGGTTGTCCATAGGTCATGGCCATCTTTACATTCCAATTGGGTAAGAGTTCTTGAACTTGATTAGTAATTTTTTGAGTATTAACAATCAATGGAGAACCTTGTGGAGTCCAAGAGTCCTGATAAAATGTCGCTGATCGCCAAGATCTCAATGGTAAAATAATGCCACGTAAAATTGGTTGCCAAAGTGCTTTAGGCATCCCGATAACGTTTTGATCACTTAAAAATTCCAAAAGATAACTTTTGACGTCGGCTGTCTTAGGGGATTTAGGTGAGCCAAGATTAACTTAGTAGTAAACCTTTTTCCATAATAATCGCCTCGATAATATCTATAGTTTAATATTATTCTATTTATGATTAAAAAAATAGACATAAGTTTCTACACCATGATAATATTAAAACACGCTAATGATTCTCATAAGAATTTAAATGAAGAGGTGGAATTATGAATATTAAAGACGACAAATTATTAAAACTATTATCTTCAAAGGTGGAACCAAAGATAAGTATTATTTTGCCGATACATCCAGAAACTCCTCAGATTGAAGAAAATATCCTTACGTACAAGAATCTATTAAAAGATGTTAAAAAAGATTTGGAATTAAATTATCCAAGAAGACAGTGGGAAAACACAGTTGAACAATTAGATAGTTTATTATTAGATCGTCAACTTTTCAGTACATCTAAGCGTGCTCTAATAGTTTTTGCTAATAATGAAACTATGGAAATCTGTGAGATGAATCATAAAGTTTCACCCAAAGCACATGTGGGAACGACATTTTTAGTTCAAGATTTGTTATTGCCGGTTGAGAATATTGATAAACCAGACTACATTGTGAATATTAGTCGTGATCGTATCAATGTATTTGATATTGATAGTTTAAAAGAGATTAAACTTCATCAGATTCATCACAAATTCTCAGATTACTATTCTGATTTTGACGCAGAATCAAATGTGAACTCAGGATCATATGGTGGTAAGAATATCGCCCAATATCATGGACACCGATCAAAACCGGAAGAACAAGAACGGGACCAAGAGATTTATTATCGTTACTTAGATAAGGCCTTCAGTTCATATTATCGAGAGAATGGTGAGACATATCTTTTAACAGGTTTACCAGAGGTGTTAGATGTCTACTTAAATTCTTATGGAAACAGTCCATATATCGGAGGAGTTATTCATAGTTCGATTTTGAATCTCTCACATCAGGAATTAAACGAAAAGATTAATGAATATAAATATTTTGAAGACATTGCAATGATGGAAAAGACTAAACATGAGCTTCACAAAGCTTTGAATCAGGAAAAATTAATTCAAGATTTGAATACGATCGGTTTTGCCTTAGATAATCATGATGTTCGTACATTAGTCTCGGTTAACGATGGAAAATCTTATTCGATTGATCATAATAAAATATTAGTTCAATCAATCTTGAATCAGACTAATTGCCAAGTGATTTATGACGAAGAGGAAAGTGCTCCTAGTATCAATGCAATCGTCTATTGAAAAGACAAAGTAAAAGACTCAGCCTGACGACTATTGATAGTTGTCTGACTGAGCCTTTTTTGTATAAAATTAATCTTTTTTGACAGGTTCATTTTTTCTTAGGATACGAGCAGGATTGCCGACAACAATAACGTTGTCAGGGAAAGAGTGGGTAACAACTGATCCAGCACCAACGATGACGTTGTTTCCGAGAGTTACTCCTGGTAAGATGACAGCACTCCCACCGACCCAGACATCATTTCCAATCGTAATTGGAGCTGTTGTTTCAGCTTCTGTTCGGCGAACAGCTGGGTCCATGGGATGTTTTGGAGTATATAAACCTACTTTAGGTCCAAATTTAACATCGTTACCAATGGTGATCTTACCTTCGTCACAAAGCATTACATCGTGATTGGCGTAGAAGTGATTACCAATTGATAAATTAACACCATAGCTGAAATAAATAGTTGGTTCAACAAAAAATCTGTCGCCAGCATGTTTCAGGAGGCTCTTAATTTTCTTGTTTCTCTCAGTGCTATCAGTAATTAGATTGTATTGCATCAATTTTGTTCTTACATCATTACGTAAGTCAGCTAGTGGTTTTGATTCTAGGTAAAGTTCTCCATTTATCATCTGCTGATACGCAGGGTCTTGTTCAATTTCCATCTTTCAAATCTCTCCTCATAAATCAAATGTATGTTAAGCATAGCATAATTGTCGGAAACACTGAAATAAGAGTGAAAATAGATATATGATTGTAAGTTTTTGAAAATTTCGAATCGAGTCCTTCGTTAAATAAATTTAAATGAGTTAGGATAGACTTGTAATAAAAAAATCGGAGGTAGATGGCATGACAAATGTTCTAATAATAGGTGCAAGTGGCGTTATTGGTCAGAGGGTAACTAAAAAACTTTTGGAAAATACTGATGATTCATTGACGTTAATGGCACGTAACACAAGTTCCGTATCTATTGATGAAAAGCGTGGACGGATTGTTCAAGGTGATGTGATTGATGATAAGCCGTTGAACGCAGCAATGGAGGGCAATAGTATCGTTTTGGTAGCAGCTGATAGCAATTTAGCTTTTTCAGTTCAAAGGATTATTGATGCGATGAAGATAAAAAGTATTAACCGGTTGATCTTCATTACATCAATGGGCCTTTACAACGAAATTCCTGTAACTGACGGGGCTTCGGGCAATTTAACACAAAACGCTTTGTTGCAACCATATCGTGCAGCGGTTGAAATGATTGAGAATTCAGGTTTGAATTATACGATTTTGCGTCCAGTTCAATTCGATGAAGGTCGAGATGTTAGTTATGAGATTAGTTCAAAAGGAGAGACACCTAAGAATAAAGATGTTTCTTATGACAGTACCGTTGACTACATCGTTAAGTTGGTAAATGATGATATGTTGGATTCTAAAGAGAATCTAGCTATTTGCCGTAAGTAGTTTAATGAAATATCCTTAATTTCAAAAATTAGGGATATTTTATTTTTATACTTGCATTAAAGTTGGCTTTAGGATGTAGAATAAAGCTAAAAGGGGTGTAATTATGGCAAAACTAATAATTTATTTTTCACTTTCCAACAATACTAAGAAAGCCGCACAAAAGATTCAAGAATTAACTGGATCTGATATAGTGAGACTGGAACCTGAAACAAAATATCCAGAGAATTATAGTGATTATGCAGCAGTTGCTCAAAAGGAATTTGACGAACAACTACATCCACAAATTAAGACTGAGATCAAAGACTTTGATAAATACGAAACAATTTATCTAGGCTACCCAACTTGGAATGGATTGATTCCGATGATCTTTTCTACATTAGCTGACAAATATGATTTTGCTAATAAGACCATCATTCCATTCACTACTAGTGGAAGTTCCAGTGTTGAAGTCTCCATGCCTTCAGTAAAGAAACTATTTGCTAAGAGTACAGTAACTGATGGTTTCAGATATGACAATAATGATAAACAATTGAAGGAATTCATTGAAAAATTTAATTAAGATTTTGTAATTTTAAAACAATTAAAAAGCCTCTCAAAACTATTTAATAGTTTTGAGAGGCTTTTTGTCGGGATTCTTCAACCGCATAACTGATTATGTGTGTGTAATGTGGGAGAACAGTTAATTGGTTGAGTTGCATTGACTACTTCAATTTAGAGGAAGTCAATGTTAGATTGCTAAAGAACTCATTGTTAGCAGGGCTAAGATCAAAGCCTTTAACACGGTTGTTAACTGGTTGCCATGCGTAGTTGAATTGTTCACCTACAACACCAGCTTGTTCGTTCATATATTCTTGCCATTCTTTGAATGTCTTAGTACGTGTCTTATCATTCCAAGCAGTTGAATCGTTCATCTTATTGATCAATTCAGTATTCTTCTTAGTTACGAAGTGACCCATATTGAATGGAGCAGTATCACCATAAAGTTGTGATTGTGATGGTTCGGATGATAATGACCAAGCACCTAACCAGAAATCAATTGAATTTTGATTTGGTTTTTGTAATGTATCATAGAAACTATTAGGCTCGATTGGTTTACCTGTAGCGTATTTAACATTTAAGCCAACTTTATGCCATTGTTGCAAGTAGTTTTGGTAAGTTGCTTCGGTTGTAGAACTACTGCTCATAGCACCGAAGTGAATAACAAGTTTCTTACCATTTGGATCTGAACGCCATTTGCTACCATTACGTTTCTTGTATCCAGCTTCATTAAGTAACTTATTGGCTTTCTTGATATTTAGTGAGTAACCCTTTGCAGATTTATCATAGTATTTAGTAAATACTGGAGGAATTAGTGTGTTAGCACGCCATTTGATACCATTACCAAACTTCTTAGAAACTTGATCAACATTAACTGCATACATCATAGCTTGACGTAATTTCTTATTAGCCATCTTCTTATTAGAATCGGCGACATTCTTGCCTGTCTTAGTGTCATAATGACCTAAATTAAAGGCAAAGTAGCTGTAACCAAGTGCAGCTTGACCAACATTTGTATAGCCCTTAAGGTTCTTCAAGTTCTTGTAGTTAGTACCACCAAGAGCACCTGCAGTTTCTGGAACAACAGTATCATATTTCTTAGATTGGATAGCTTTATCAATGTTATTCATGGAAACGACGTTGATAGTAATGTGACCAATTTGAGCTTTCTTGCCGTAGTAGTATTTGTTTGGTGACCAACTTGTTGATTCACCTTCAACAACCTTATCCAACTTGTAAGGACCAGTGAAAATAGGATTCTTACGAACTTGTTCTGATGAGGCAAGCTTTGCAATAGGAACATCTTTAATATATTCATATGGCTCTACAGAACCCCAGATATATGAATTTCCAGAGAACTTCATACTTGGTGACATTTGTTTAAAGTGAATAACGACTTTTTTACCATTGTTGCCATCAGGCATTTCGATACCAGAAATAGTATCAGAAGTTCCCTTATGGTATGCAGCCATACCCTCGATATTTTCAAAATCGGAGGAGTATTGGCTACTAGTTGATTTTTTATTACCAAGAACTTCATAAGCATACTCAACATCCTTAGCAATTACAGGAGAGCCATTAGACCATTTGGCATTGTTACGAATAGTGATAGTAGCAGTTTTAGCTTTACGATCTAGTTTTTGATTGGCAAGACCACCATCAATAATTTTGTAGTTTTTATCAACGTTGAATAGTGAACCTGAACCACCTGGAGCAAAGGCTTCAGAATCAGTAGCGTTAGAAGCTAGAATTGGATCAGTAATACCTTGGAATGGTGAATTACTTGACATTGCCAATTTTAATGTACCATTCTTGGTAGCCTTTTTATCAGTTGCAGCTTTGTTCTTATAAGCAGTAGGCAAATTAACGGCACCACTACTTGAATTTGAAGAAGAGCTCTTATTGCTAGAACAACCAGCAAGTGTGACAGCAGCTAAAAATGTGACTGCTGCAGAAAGAATAACTTTATTCTTAGTTTTAACCATATGTATTTCCCCCTTGAAAATAAACCCTATGTTGTTTTCCGATATATCATCGGTAAGTGTAATGAAAGAATGACAAAGTGCTTAATATTTGGTAGGCACCATCCCCTTAAATTTCGTAATTTAATTGGTAAATATAATTTCTAAAATAATCAGTTAAGCTTCGGAACCTTGACGTTGAGAAGCATCGGCAGAACGACGAATTACTTGACCAATATAACTGATTGATAGACAGAGAATGATAATCAATAGAGCTGCTGGTAACCATGTCCACCAGTACTGTGTAATGTTATTAGGATCATTAGCATTAGCAATCAAAGTACCAAGCGAAGGTGTCTGAATAGGAAGACCAAATCCCAAGTAGGAAAGTCCAGTTTCAACACCAATGTTTTCAGCAAATGATAAGGTTGTATCAACGATAATCAATGATGAAATATTAGGCATGATTTCTTTGAAAATAATTTTAAAACTGCCTGTACCAGAGGTCTTTGAAGCAGCGACATAATCTTTTTCAGATTCGGAAAGGGTCCGAGATCGAATCAAACGTGAAGTACCTTCCCAATAAAAGATTGAAAAAATCAATGTCAAAGTAACGGCGTTATAACTTCTGATAATAGTAACCAAAACAATGATCATCATAGTCATTGGCAACATCATCATAAAGTCGTAAACACGTTGCATACCCCAATCAATATATCCGTTGAAGTAACCAGAAATTAATCCCCAGCAGATACCAAAAATTGAAGAAATAATTGTTAAGCCAATGGCAATCCCAATTGAGTTTCTAGCTCCAACAATTAATTGCTGAGCAATAGAGCGTCCACCAGAATCAGCTCCTAATAGGAAACCACTGGTACCAGGACTAGCGTTGTAATTCATAATATCTGTTTGCATTATTTTTGAAGTGTTAATAAATAATGAAGCAATCATAACGAATAAGATGAATGCAACGACAATAAATAGAGCAATCATAGCTGGCTTATCAGCTTTGAATTCATTCCAAACAATCTTTGCTGATGAAGGAGTAGCTTCTTGGTTTGCCTCTTTATTCAGACGTTCAAGGTCAGCCGCTGAAATGTTTGAATGTTTGTTTAAATTTTCTTCCATGATCTAACGGCCCCCTTATTCAATTCTGATTCTAGGATCGACAATACTTAAGATAATATCTGAAAGTAATGTTCCTAGTAGATTTAAAATTCCGTAGATTAGAACTAAAGCAGTGATTACAGTGTAGTCACGGTAACTAATAGAATTGATGAATAGTAATCCCATACCTGGATAGGAGAAAACTGTTTCGGTAAATAGGGAACCATTTAACAATCCAGTGATTGAGTAACCAGCAAATGCGGCAATTGGTAATAATGAATTTCTAAAAATATGATGTTTATAAATATCCTTTTCAGGAACACCTTTTGAACGAGCTGTTCTAACATAATCAGAACGTTTGGCATCGATGACCTCTGAACGTAGATATTGAACGATATTGACAGTTCCAAATAAAGCACCCAGAACACCCGGTAAAAGGATATGGTATAAACGGGATCCTATAGAACCAATACCTGGATTAGCGGTTGAAGAAATGGAACCAGTTGTAGGGAACCAACCTAATACATAACCAAAAATCCAAATACCGATAACTAAGATAACGAAGAAAGGAATACAGTAAGTGACGTATGTGTAAACTCTGATAACACTGTCAGGTAATTTTCCTTCATGTTTAGCAGCGTACATGCCCATTGGTAAAGCAAAACAATAAGTAAGAATAGTTGTAAATAATGCTAACCAGAGGGTATTAACAGCACGACTACCAATTAAACGGGTAACTGGTTCTTGATATTGGTAACTGTTACCTAGATTACCTTGGAATAAATGGACAACCCAGTTCCAATATTGTTGATACCAAGGATCATACAAGCCGTTCATTTCCATCAAATGATGAAGTTGAGCAGGATCAGCTTTAGGATTAATGGAACCAGTAAATGGATCACCGGGCATGGCTTTGGCTAGTAAGAAAACCAAAAGACTTAGAATAATGACTTCAGGAACCATAATTAAGATACGACGGAGAATTGTTTTCCACATTATGCCTTCACCTCTCCTTCTTGTTTGATGATCTGTTTAGCAACATCTTCTGGTAAAGCGACTGAATGTGTGGGACTGATTGGTACTAATGGGAAAGCCTGACCATCTTTGTCGTAATACTTGTCTTGTTGTTCACGATAAATTTCTTCAACGGCTAGTCGATCAGCTCGATGTTGTTTTCTATCGTTAACATTTGTTTCAGGAATTGCGGCTAATAAACGTTTGGTATAAATATGAATGGGATGATTATAAATATCTTCCCGTGTTCCAATTTCAACTAAACGGCCACGGTTCATGATGGCGATGTTGTTACACATATGTCTGACGACACCTAAATCATGAGAGATAAATAGGTAGGAAATGCCGAATTCACGTTGAATTTTTTTCATGAAGTTTAAAACTTGAGCTTGAACTGATAGATCCAAAGCAGAAACGGGTTCGTCAGCAATAATCAATTTAGGATTAGTGGCAACGGCTCTAGCAACTCCGATACGTTGTCTTTGACCACCGGAAAATTGATGGGGATACTTGTACAAAGCGTCGGCATCCAAACCAACAATGTCTAGTAATTGTAAAACTCGAAGCTTTTCTTCACTCTTACTTAAATTTTCAAAATTTCTTAGTGGTTCTGCAATGATATCTTCAATTCTTTTCCGAGGATTCAAACTTGATAATGAATCTTGAAAAATCATTTGAACATCGTGATTGTAATCGAGTTCTTTGCGATTCTTTTTCTTGGTAATATCTTTACCTTGATACATAATAGAACCACTGGTGACCTTTTCTAATCCAACAACGGATTTGCCGGTAGTTGATTTACCTGAACCAGATTCACCAACTAATCCATAAGTTTCACCAGCCTCAATATTGAAACTAATTCCATCGACTGCTTTAACAGAATCGGTGATACGGTTCCAAAATCCAGTACGAATAGGGTAGTGAACTTTTAAATTTTTAATTTCAATTAAACTCATACTTTCACACTCCCCATTTTGTCTGGAAATTCAAAATCCTTGTAACAAGTACAACGAACATCGTGTCCCGGCTCTACTTCGTGCATTTCAGGATTAGCTTCGTGTACGGAAGAATCAACCCAAGGAATTCTAGGTGCAAATCTGTCACCAGTTTGTGGCATCTTTTGTAATGAAGGAACATTTCCTTGAATGACGTATAAATCGTCATTTTGATTATCACGTTGAGGCATTGATCTTAATAGTGAACGTGTATAGGGATGTTTAGGCGTGTTGAAAATCTGTTCAGCACTGCCTTCTTCAACGATTTGACCAGCATACATAACAGCAACTCGGTCAGCTGTTTCAGCAACAACCCCTAAATCGTGGGTGATCAAAATGATACCGGCATGATTTTCTTTTTGGATTTTTCTTAAAACATCCAAGATTTGAGCTTGAATTGTAACATCAAGAGCTGTAGTTGGTTCATCAGCAATAATCAAGTCTGGTTTGCAGGCAATCGCAATTGCGATGATGACACGTTGTCTCATACCACCTGATAATTCATGTGGAAATTGATGAGCAGTTCTTTTAGGATTTTCAATTCCTACTTCGTTAAGCAACTCAATGACGCGATCATGTTTTTGCTTTGCAGTGAAATTAGTATGATAAGTCATTACTTCACTGATTTGGTCTTCAATCCGTTTCAATGGATTCAATGCAGATAATGGATCTTGGAAAATCATTCCGATTTTGGCGCCTCGGAATTTGTTATATCCGGCTTCATTAAGTTTTAATAGGTTAGTACCCTCAAAATCAATTTCACCTGAGATTTTTGTCTCCGATGGATCGTGCAATCCCATAATGGTCGTGGCTAAAGTACTTTTACCACATCCTGACTCGCCGACAATGGCAAGAATCTCATCATGATGAACTTTGAGATTAATGTGAGAAATCGCATCGTAATATTTTCCGTTAATTTTAAAAGCGGTATTAACATCTTTAATATCTAGAAAGTCTGATGTAGATTCCAAATGATCCCCTCCCGATTCTAATAATTCTCTTATTTAAACCCTAAGACGCATTGCGACAGGTGCACCAATGCTGCAAAGAACTTTTTTAATAATTGAGTACGATTATAGTTAATAAAATTCTAATTTACAACCCTATTTATTAAAAAAATATTAAAAAACTTTATAAAACGTTCAGAGAGCCCATTTAAATAATGTCTTAGATTTATGACAAAACTATACAGCCAAATTAGAAAGATTAGAAAAAAGTTAACTTGAAATTGACGATATGTATATTTATGAAAATAAAACTGATTGTTATTATAATAGGGCTTGAAGTTATTAACTTCAGCTCTGAGATTAACGTTATAACGTTGGAAAAATGCTGATCATTCATTTTTAGAGTCTTTTTTTAAATTAGATTAGTATTTGATTTATTTAGCCTAATAAAAAATGGCATCTAATTAGATGCCATTTGTGGAAATGCTTTTATGAAAATGTAACTGTATGTGACAAAACAGGTTAATCAGAATACTTTATAAAAAAATGGTGCTAAGATGATTCCGTAAAAGAAAGGTGATTAAAATGCGTCATCGTAAGAAAAGTAAGAAACCTTTAATTTTAACAATTATATGTGCAATTGTAGTTTTATTGATTTTGTGTGTGGTATTTATTTTCCCATTGAATAACATGTTACGCAGTGTCACGGGAAATGATACTCCAGGAGATAAGGCTGTTAAGTCTGAATTGGTTAAAAGGGTAAAGTCAAAGAAAACAGGTGATTCCACAAAGGATAAAAAAATTGATCGTGCTGCCAGCATTTTGGGTAAGAAAAAAATGTCAGAAATCATGGCGGCAGCTAAGAGTCAAAAAAAGACCGCTAGTCTAATCGAAGATTCTTCATCTTTGACTAGAGCACAGTCTCAAAAGGCAGCACAAGAAATTTTTTCTAATGATGAATATTCAGGCTTAAGAAAAGCGATTAACGACGGAAATTGGTATCAAGCATACCAACAATATCAAAAACTTTCTAATAATGGAGAATTGAATCAGTTGCAACAAGACCTAAATCAGTAAATTCTAGGTATTAAAAGACAATAATGACGATAATCGAATACGGTTATCGTCATTATTGCTCTTAAAAACAGAAGAATTTAATTTGTTTTATTAATATTGAAATACCAAAATAAGGATAATTGTATCCTAAATTTTTATTAAAATTAGGAATTTTCAGTAAATATTGGATTATTATCTTTTTTTCCGTTATCGTCATAAAAAAAAGCCTCTAACGGAATATTATACTTATGATGAATAAGCAAAATTTCCTTTTGTGTGAAACCTAGATCATCGTTTTTTCTACGAATGGTTGAGGTAGATTTGCCAAGCAAATTGGCAATATCGTTTTGACGAATGTTTTTTAATGTGAAATATGCTTTTAAATATTGATTGTTATACATAACAAATTCCTTTTTTTAAGCTTTTTCCTTAATCAAGGACAACATCATAGTAAACTAGAACCTTTATTTTTTCAATAACTTTTTTTGAAAAATTCATATTTTAGGTTAAAATACTCATATATGAAAGGTATAGGTTGTATTTGACATATGATAACAATTGGAAAGTACTTACGTACAAAGAGACTCTTAAATAATTTAACTTTGCAACAAGTTGTTGATCAAGCCCGGTCTAAATATAATTGTTCAACGTCAACTTCAGTATTGAGCGCAGTTGAAACTGAAAAAAATAAGATAATTGATGGTAAACTTCTATTTGTATTATCAGATCTTTACGGGATTGATTTAACCGATCTGCAACAAGTTATTTTCAAAAATCTTTTAAAAAATAATTAAAAAATAATGATTTAAAGTAATTGCCTTAGTTTAATTTCTTATATAAAAAAAATAAATCGTTAATAATAACTATATTAAATAAAAATAATAACGTTATAAATAATGGACTAGAATAAAATATTGATTAAAATCATCCACAAACCGGATGATTTTTTTTTAGAAAATAAGCAATAAGTGAAGCGTTTCACATCTATCGAAAAAAATCCTACAATGTAGAAGAGGATATAATTAAATAAATATTATACAGACATTGAGGGAAAATTATTTTTCGTGAATGGATGGTGAAATATGAAATATTGTGTAGATACTAAGGAAAACGACAATTGGTATATTGGAACTGAAAAGTTCAATCCGCAGGCTATAGATAAATCAGAAACGGTTATGTTTCAAGGAAATGGTTATTTAGGTATTCGGGCGGCACCAGAGGAAAAATCCTTATGTGAAAAGCGTGATATGTTTGTTGCTGGTACTTTTGATGCTTTTAAAGATGAAGTGACCGAATTACCAAATTTGCCTGATATTTTAAATATTCGTGTGAAGATAAATCAACAATTATTCTCTTTGAGTGCTGGAACTATTCAAAACTATCAAAAATATCTTAATTTAAAAGATGGTGAATTAATTCACAAATTCGATTGGCTAATAGCTGATCAAAAAATTAGTTTTAAATTTTCAAGATTTATTTCGATGAGTGATAAGCATCTATTTGTTTCTAAAGTGGAAATAATCTCTAAACAAAACGATGTGAATGTTCAAATAGTCTCAGGAATTGATGGACAAGTTTCTAATAGTGGTACGCAACACTTGGTTGAAGGCGACAAACGTCTCTTCGACGATAAAATTATGCAATTTAAAGAACAAACTCAGCAATCAGGAATTAAATTCATTTTTAATGTTGAACATAAGTCTTATATTGATGAAGTCCTATTAAATAATAAATCCAATATTAAAATGAATCGGAGACAGATTTTTGATAATTATGATGTGGATTTAATGAAGAATCAAAAATTTACTTTTGTTAAGTATGCCAATGTTTACACGAGTATTGATGGAGACACCGAGGAGGACGATATTTCGGATGTGTCGATTCAAGATATGAAGAAGAACTGTCTTTTTAATTATGCGGAATTGCTGAATAAATCAATTCGGGCTTGGAATACTGAGATTTGGCAAAGAAGTTTAGTTGAAATTAAAGCTGACGATAATAAGCCCCAAGTTGCTGTCAACTTTGCTCGCTACCAATTAGCCGCCAATACGCCTCCAGATTCCAGAATGAATATAGGTTCAAAAGGTCTGACTGGTGAAGGATATAAGGGTCATACTTTTTGGGATACTGAAATTTTTATGATGCCATATTTTATTTTTACAATGCCAGAAGTGGCAAGAAATCTCTTAAGGTATAGATATTTAGGATTAGATGGTGCTAGAAAGAAAGCTAAATCTAATGGTTATCAGGGTGCCCAATTTCCATGGGAGTCCGCTTGGCCAACTGATGGGGAAATGACGCCACCATGGGGTTCAGTGGATATCGTTACTGGAAAACCGATGAAGGTCTTATCAGGCTTTTTGGAACAACATGTTACTAGTGACGTTGTGATTGCGGTAATGGAGTATTTGTACGCAACCGAGGATAAGAAGTTTGCAGAAGAAATGGGCTATGAAATCATTTTGGATGCTGCTAAGTTTTGGAATAGTCGCCTGGAATGGAATGATGAGCAGAAATATTTTGAAATCAAGAATGTCATTGGTCCAGATGAATATAAGGAACATGTTAATAACAATGCCTTTACGAATTTTACTGCCTATTGGTGCATTCAAAAGGCAATTTCAATTGTGGGATTGTTGAAAAATAGTGAACCTGAAATTTATGATGAATTGAATTATAAATTAAATCTTGATGATATTTATCAGGATTGGTTAGCTAAGGTTGATTTGATTTACTTGCCAAAGGCTAATGACAATAATGTTATTCCAGAAGATGATACTTATTTACAAAAGCCAGTCATTGCGGTTGATAAATATCAATCTACTGGTGGACATGCCAAAATATTTAAGGATTATGATTTAAAAGAGGTTGATAAGCTACAGGTCACGAAACAAGCTGATGTCTTATTATTAATATATTTGTTTGAAGACATGTTTAATAAAAAGATTGAAAAGGCTAATTGGGATTATTATGAGCCAAAGACGACACATGATTCGTCTCTATCATTAGCTACCCACGCAATCTTGGCGAGTGATTTGCATTTAGAAAAAATCGCATATAAATATTTTGAAAGAGCCTGTGAAGTTGATTTAGGAACTCACTTGGGTAAAGTGACTCAAGGATTGCATATGGGCGCCACTGGTGGAATCTGGAATATGGTTGTTGAAGGATTCGGTGGTCTTAGAGTTTTGGATAGTAAATTGAGAATTGAGCCTAATCTTCCTAAATCTTGGAATAGTTTGCAATATCAGATTAACTGGCACAATAGTTTGGTTAGGGTCTTAATTGATAAGAACAAACTTAAAATCTCGGTTATGGGTGAAGGCATTAAATTTATCAATCATGATAAAATCTATCAGGTTCAGGCTAATTCAAAATTGGAATTGCCTATATCTGATGAGGTCACTGTGGAAAAAGAAAATGATAACAATTAATTATTAAAGAATGCTTCATAATTATTAGATAGAGTCTATTAATTGTGAGGCATTTTTATGTTTAGTTATAAAAATATCACTATCCAAGGAACTTCTATAATAGAATGGTGTTAATAAGGTAGGAGGATAAGTTATGGTAAGAGTAGCGATAATAACAGGAATTTCTTCAGGAATGGGTCGTGCGGCAGCACTATATTTTCAGAAACAAGGCTTTGAAGTTTACGGTGGAGCTCGGCGTGTGGAACGTTTGGTAGATTTAAAGGAGCAGGGAATTCACACTCAGGTTTTGGATGTGACGGATAAAATTTCGGTACGTGCCTTAGTTGATCGTACTATCAGTGAACAAAATCGGATTGATGTTTTGATCAATAATGCTGGTTATGGAGAATTTGGTCCAATTGAAGAGGTACCAGTTGAGAATGCTCAAAAACAATTCAATGTTAACCTGTTTGGAGCTGATCGGATTACACAATTTGTTTTGCCTAAGATGAGACAACAGGGGTTTGGCAGAATCGTTAATATTTCATCAGTAGGTTCCAATATTTATAGTCCACTAGGTGGTTGGTATTACACTACTAAGGCTAGTTTGAATATGTGGAGCGATGTTTTGGATCAAGAGGTTAAACAATTTGGAATTCGTTCGGTAATCGTGCAACCGGGGATGACTAAATCAGAGTGGAGTAAGATTGCTTTTAAAAATGCTAAAAAGAATTTGGAGGATAATTCTCCTTATACTGGTCTGTTAAATAAGACAGAGGATCTATTCTCAAAAATCAATGGTAGTGAAGCTACGTCAGAGGACTTAGCTAAAGTATTTTATCAAGCTGCAACTGATATAAAGCCAAAACGCCGTTATTACCATTCAATCGTGGATCACGGTATAGTTATGGTAGCTCGAACGATGCCTAATACTTATCGTGCTATCTTGTCTAAAGTGATGAAATAGAGGTGGAACAATGGCCTTTTTTGGATTTAAGGATATTGATAAATTGTCTGAAGTGGATATGGCAATTTATCGTTATATTGTAGATCATGATGAGCAGGTACCTTTGATGAGAGTACGCGATATGGCTAAGGGAGCGCATGTATCTAATTCCTCAGTTATGCGATTTATTCATAAAATTGGTTATAATAGCTTTCCTGAATTTAAGGTTTCATTTAAAAATGAAAATCAGGACTTGATGCGTTCACAGCAAAATATTTTGAATATTTTCACACGGGATGCATTCCCACATGATATTGAGAAAACTATTAAACTAGTAGCTCATTTGATGCTGGATGCTGACAACATTGTTTTCTTTGGTATGGGTGGTTCAGGTGCAATTGCAGAATATGGTGCCAGACAAGCGGCTTCATTAGGATTTAATTCATTTGCAGTAAAAGATCCATTCTATCCTCTGATAGCACAGTTACAAAATACTTCTAATAATGTCATCATTACGTTATCAGTTTCGGGGAAGACTAGTGAAATCGTGGAGACATTAAATAATTTCGTTAATAGTCCAGATACTATTTTAATTAGTGTGACTGGCAATATAGAAAGTCCGGTTGCTCGAATAGGAAGATATGCTTTAACATACAATGTTCCAGAAACACGGATTCATAAATATTATGATTTAACCAGTCAAGTCCCTTGCGTATATATTGTTGATGGCTTATTAATGGAGCTACATAATCAGGATATTGAACGACAAAAATAATAAAATTTAGGAACACTATGTATCAAGTATGAAATATCTGTCAAAGGATAGGTACAGCAAGTCAGAACGCTTACAAAGTATTCACATTTTGTAAGCGCTTTTTTATACTGTATACGTAATCAAATAAAGGGGGATTCAATATTATGATGAACAGTTTTAATGCGTTCATGGAAAAACATATTATTCCGTTTGCTACTAAGCTGAATGAACAAAGACACATAGCGGCAATTCGTGATGCTTTCATGTACACATTTCCAATTACAATGGCAGCTTCATTAGTCATTTTGATTAATAATCTTATTTTTTCAAAACAAGGTTTCATTGCCCAAATTTTATTCTTACCGAAATTTTTCCCACATTTAGAAGAGGCTCAAAAGCTTCTTACTTCTGTAACTAATGGAACAATGAATATTCTTTCCATTTTTATTGCTTATCTAGTTGCTAGAAATCTAGCTAAGTATTTTAAAGCCGATGATATGTTGGTCGGGATGACCGGAATTGCTGTCTTTATGATTATGTATTCACCTTCAATTGTAAAAGGCGGTATTACATACTTGCCAACAACTTATCTAGGTGCTCAAGGCTTATTCGTTGCCATGCTTTGTGGTGGTTTAGTTGGTGAATTTCTACCGAGATTAACTAAAATCAAGAAATTACAAATTAAAATGCCAGATATGGTACCACCTGCCGTTGCTCGTTCGTTCAACGGCTTGATTCCAATCGTTTTCGTTATTATGGTTGCCTCAATTTTGAATTACTTTGTTTCACTGATAGCACCAGGCGGAATCAATGATGTTATTTATAAGTCAATTCAAACACCATTAACACATATTGGGGTTAATTTATATGGCGTTATCATTATTGCTATTGTTCAAAATCTATTGTGGCTCGTGGGTATTCACGGTCCAAATACTTTGAATGCTTTGAGATCAATGATTTTTACTGAAGCTGATATGAGTAATCAAACATATATTAACCTTCATGGTGTTGTAGGGGTTCCACATCGTGTTACTTGGGGTATTTTAAATGATGTTTTCGCTAATATGGGTGGTTCTGGTATGACATTAGGTCTTATCATTGCGATTTTCTTAGTATCGAGAAGAAAAGATTACCGTGCCATTGCAAAGCTTGCTTTTGTTCCAGGACTGTTTAATATTAATGAACCATTAATGTTTGGTTTACCAATCGTTTTAAATCCAATCATGGCTATTCCGTTTGTATTAACGCCAGTTGTCAATATTCTAGTTGGATACTTTGTAACTGTAGTATTTAATTGGATACCATCGCCAGCTATAGGGATGACTTGGACGACGCCAGGACCGTTGATGCCGTTCTTAGGTACTGGTGGTAATTTATTAGGATTAGTAATTGGTTTTGTCTGTTTAGGAATCTCGGTAGCAATGTATTTCCCATTTGTTTTAGCTGCTAATAAAATGGCTATTCCTGATGATGAAGATACTAAAAAAGAAGAAAAAGAAAAAATCGAAAAAGGTGCCAATGATGAAGATATCAACGGTACAGTTGAAGCTTAATTATAACGGCTATATAACGAAGGCGTAACGCAATTGAGGAGGATATTTTATGAATTTAAAAGGAAAATCATTTCCAGAGGGATTTTTATGGGGTGGTGCAGTAGCGGCTCATCAATTAGAAGGTGGATATGATCAAGATGGAAAAGGTATCAGTACTGCTGATGTGATGACAATTGGTGCTAATGGTGTTGCCAGAAAGATTACCGATGGAATCGATCCTAATGAATTTTATCCTAATCATGAAGCAATTGATTTCTACCATCGTTATCCAGAAGATATTAAACTGTTTGCAGAAATGGGATTTAAGTGTTTCAGGACGTCTATTGCTTGGACAAGGATTTTTCCCAATGGTGATGAGGATCAACCTAACGAAGCAGGTTTAAAATTTTATGATGATATGTTTGATGAATGCTTAAAATATGGAATACAACCAGTTATAACTTTATCGCATTTCGAGATGCCATATCATTTGGTTAAAGAATATGGCGGTTGGCGCAGTCGTAAGGTAATTGATTTCTTTGTTAAATTTGCAACAGTTGTCTTCAAGTGTTATAAGAATAAAGTTAAATATTGGATGACTTTTAACGAGATTAATAATCAAACTGATTACGAATCAACTCACGCTTTATTCACTGATTCGGGAATTGTTCCTAAGTCAGATGAAAATAATGAAAAATTAATGTATCAAGCGGCTCATTATGAACTAGTAGCTAGCGCTAAAGCAGTAGAGGTTGGACATGAAATCAATCCTGATTTTCAAATTGGCTGTATGATCGCTATGACACCGATTTATCCACTCACATCTAAACCGGAGGATATATTATTTGCTCAGCGGGCAATGCAAACAAGATTTTGGTTTGCTGACGTCCATGTTAATGGCTTTTATCCACAATGGCTGCTGAATCATTTTGAAGAACGTCAATTTGACTTAGATATGACTGAAAATGATTTAAAGGTCTTGAAAAAGGGAACGGTTGATTATATAGGATTCAGTTATTATATGTCATTTGCAGTTAAGGATACTGGTAAATTGGAATATAATGAGAGTCATGATCGCGTGATTAATCCGTATGTAAAAGATAGTGAATGGGGATGGCAAGTTGACCCTGTTGGGTTAAGATATGCCTTAAATTGGTTCAATGATCGTTATCATTTGCCACTCTTTATCGTTGAAAATGGACTTGGTGCTATAGATAAGAAAACAAGTGATAATAAAATTCATGATGATTATCGAATTGATTATATGACTGATCATATCCGTGAAATGAAAAAAGCCGTTTTAAATGATGGCGTAAATTTGATGGGATATACACCTTGGGGTTGTATTGATTTAGTTGCTGCAAGTACGGGACAAATGTCTAAGCGTTATGGAATGATTTACGTTGATAAGAATGACGATGGCACAGGTTCCTTGAATCGTTACAAAAAGGACTCATTCGCTTGGTTTAAAAACGTGATTAAAACCAATGGTGCGGAGATAAATTAGAATGAAAAAATATGTAGGTTTAGATATCGGTGGTACTTCTGTTAAATATGGACTAGTTGATGAAAATGGGGTTGTCTCTAATAAAGATCACTTTGAAACTAATAGTGATGATCAAAAAGCTTTGTTAAATGATTTAACAGCTGCGGTGAAAAAAATTCAAGCAATCGACCAAGATGTTCTAGGAATTGGTGTCAGTATGCCGGGAGTGGTGCAAGCGGATGGTTTCTTGACTACTTCGGGAGCTGTAAAATGTTTTACCGGAATCAATTTAGCACAACTATTGAAAGAAAGAACTGGTCTACCGGCAAAAATAGAAAATGATGCTAACGCTGCGGCGATTGCTGAAAAGTGGATTGGTTCTGCTCAGGGAATTCATAATTATATCGGTTTAGTGTTGGGAACCGGCGTCGGTGGTGCTTTGATTATCAATGATCAGATTTATCGTGGTGCGCATGCTCGTTCTGGTGAGTTTGGTTGGATGATTGTTGAAGATGATGATATTGATGTTGAAATGGGTAGCTTGAACTTTCGTGGTGCGACTGTTATTGGCTTAATCAGGCGTTATAATCAATTCAGTAGACAAAGAGTTGATGACGCAAGAATTATTTTTCAACGTGCTGATGATGGAGAAACTTTGGCTAAAAATGTTTTGAAAAGTTATTATCATAGTTTAGCGAAGGGAATCATCAATTTAGAAGTCTCCTTTGATCCTGAACTTGTTATCATTGGTGGTGGAATCAGTAATAATACTGAATTTTTGAATAATCTCAATAAAACGATTGAGAAAGTAAAAGCTACTCATAATAGTATTAAAGATTTAGATTTACCATTAGTTAAAGCGGCTAAGTTGAAAAATGATGCCGGGATGATTGGTGCCGTCTACCAATTTATTAATGCTTAATTATTTATAATAGAAACTCATTAGTGGAAATTTCCTATAAACTGATGAGTTTTTTTGTTTCGATTCGAAAAATTGCTAGTAAACTGAAGTTGTACAAAAATTTTTGACTAAATGAGGGAAACTTATGGAAAATAATTCGTTATTGTATCCGTATGAGAATCGTTATCGAAATAATACTTTATTGAATGGTTTATGGAAGTTCCAATTTGATCCGAAGAGTGTGGGTGAAAGTGATGATTGGACTACAGGATTGCCAGATCCAATCGAAATGCCAGTACCGGGAAGTTTTGCTGATTTATTTACTGACAATGAAAGCCGCAATTACACAGGTGATTTTTGGTATGAAAAAGAATTCTATATTCCTAATGGTTGGGATGATCAACAACTTCAGTTACGTTTTGGAAGCTTGACACAGAGGGGGATTGTCTACGTTAATGGTCAAAAATTGGCAGAGCATGAAGGTGGATTCTTACCAGTAGTAGTCAATATTGATCAGGCTATCAAGCACGACGGTCTAAATAAACTGGTTGTGAAGCTGAATAATGAACTTAGCGAAACTTCAATACCTTGTGGTACGACGAAAGTTTTAGACAATGGAAAGAAACTGGCAAAACCATACTTTGATTTCTTCAATTATTCAGGAATTCAAAGAAATGTTTGGTTGTTAGGATTACCTCAGGAAACAATTGAGGACTATTCGGTCAAGATTAAAAAATCTGGTTCGAATGCCACAGTTGATTATCAAGTCGAAACTAATGGTTCTAAAAATATCAGAGTACAGTTGTATGACAAGTCCGATGAATTAGTCAGCGAAGCCGTTGGTCCAACTGGTCAATTAGTCGTAAAGAATCCGACTTGGTGGGGTGTTAGGAAACCTTATTTGTACACTATTAAAATTGATTTAATAGATAATAACGAAATAATTGATGAATATAATGAAAAAATTGGTATTAGAACAGTCGAAATTTCTGGAGACCAGATTTTAATAAATGATGAACCCGTCTATCTCAAGGGATTTGGTAAACATGAGGACTTTGATCTCTTAGGCAAAACTTTTAATTGGAGTGTTGCCAAGAGAGATTTCGAATTGATGAAATGGACTAATGCTAATTGTTTTAGAACGAGTCATTATCCATATGCAGAAGAATGGTATCAATTTGCGGACAGAGAAGGATTTTTGATCATTGATGAGGTACCAGCTGTGGGGATGCTACGGTCGATCCAGAATTTCTTAGCCGCTGGAATGGGAGCACAAACTAGCTTCTTTGACAGCCCTACAGTCAATCTTTTGAAGAAGAATCATCTTAAGCAAATTAAAGAGATGATGAAACGAGATAAGAATCACCCGTCGGTATTTGCTTGGAGCTTGTTTAATGAGCCTGAAACTACCAGTGACAGTGCCAAAGAGTATTTTACTGATATTTTCACACAAGCTAGAAAACTAGACCCTCAAAAGCGCCCTCTAACAGGTGCTTTGGAGAAAGATAGTCAACCAGATACTTGCAAGTGTTATCCATTATTAGATTTTATCTGCCTCAATCGTTATTACGGTTGTATATTAGTGGCGGAACCGATATTGACGAGGCCCAGCAATCATTTGAAAAAGAAATGAATGAGTGGTCAAAATTAAACTTGAATGTTCCTATTGTCTTTACAGAATTTGGCGCCGATACATTGCCATCAGAACACAAATTGCCAGCAGCAATGTGGAGCCAGGAATATCAGGAAAAATATTTGCAGATGAATACATCTATCTTTGATAAATTTAGCTTTGTAAGAGGAGAACTAGTTTGGTGTTTCGCCGATTTCCAAACATCCGAAGGTATTATGAGAGTGGATGGCAACAGAAAAGGTGTCTTTACACGTGAACGTGAACCAAAAGATAGTGCATATTTCCTAAAGAAACGTTGGTCAAAAATTTAAATTAATCAAAAAACTCCGAATGGAAGGTAAATGCCTTTCATTCGGAGTTTTCTAATTACAAAATTATATTTTTAGCCCAATGCTTGTTCAGCTTGTTTGGCTTGTACACGTTCACTTATCTTCATAAATGGTAAGTAGAAGGATATTAGCATAGTCATAATTAAACTTGCTAAAGATATAATGGCAGCTGAGATTGGATTGGTATAACCTTTATTCTTAGCGAGACAGAATCCGATAGCGGAAGGGAATATTAAACTGACAATATTCAAGGTGCCATTAGAAATTAAATTTTCCCAAACTTGTAAATTTGTTAAAGCAGTTCTACTAGCTATTTGTAGTATACAGAAGCAATTGTAAAGTCTAAAGCTATTTTAAGAAAATATATTAAAAAATATTCAATCTATTTTAATTTGGGAACTTAACAAATATTGATAAATCCCTGAATGACTTATTACATACAATTTGCTGTTTTAAAGTGGCCTCATGTTGAAAGCCAAGTGCTTTGGCAATCGCTATACTCTTAAAATTAGATGCATCCGCTTGTAAAATTAATTTATGGGTTTCCAAAGTATTGAAAGCAAAACTGGCCATCTTTTTTACAGATTCAGTGATTATGCCATTACCCTGAACGTCACTAGATAACCAATATCCAAATTCGGCAGTACGATTTATTGAATCAATATTATGAATATCAACCATACCTTTCGCATGGTTATTTACAAGAATTGTGAGTTCAAGCAATTTATATTCAGCAATTCTCATTCTAGCATAATTTATGAACTTGATTTCGTCGTCTACTGAATTTGTCAAATGTACCCATGGCATCCATTTAGATAATTCCGTCCTATCATGTTCAATAGCGTTATATAAGTCTTCTGCTTGATTTTCATGTGGTAGAACTAATTGAACGTTCAAATTTTTTAAAGTAAATTCTTCGAATGTATACAAATTTGGTCACCTCATTAAGAATTATGACTAATGAATAATTGCTTTAATCTTAACACATAAGATGTATGCGTTAATTATGAAAGAGGAAATTTTATTTTTTGAGAGATTGTCTATCTAAGAGAATCTTATTTTAACCTTAATTAATCATCAAGACCCCACCACTATCGCAATGCTATAACTTAACTATGCTTTTAAACAGCAAGTAAATAGTGCAATAGAGGTGAACTCTTGGCAACGAAGAAGAAAAAGAAATACTTATATGAAGTCGATTTAATGCGAGTCCTTTTTATCGGTGGTGTGTTATTGAACCATACGACGACCGCATTTAAGAATAATGTTGGCTCGGGTTCGGGTAGTCAGTTATTCATTGAAGCAACTCACTTGATGCTTCATTTTACTAGAATGGGATTCATGTTCATGACGGGTCTTGTTTTGGTACTTAATTATTATAATCGTGATAATCATTGGTTAGGATTTTGGAAGAAAAGATACATCAGTGTTGGGATTCCCTATATTGGTTGGAATGCAATCTTAATGTGGTTTGCTACTATAACGGCTGGTGTAGCCATCAATTGGCCTAGTTACTATAAGAATCTAATAGATGCCATTATTCATGGTAATAAATATTATATGTACTACATTTTGGTAACTTTCCAGTTATATCTAATTTTCCCATTATTGGTATACATGTTTAAGAAATTACCTAATCACCACATTGCCATCTTGGTAACTAGTGCCATTGTCCAATTGCTCTTAGTAATTGGAATCAAATATTGGTTACCAGGTGTTGACCGTGACAGTTGGTGGTACCTATTTAGAGCATATGGTCTAAATGTGTTAGTTTATCAATTTTACTTTATTGCAGGGGCCTTTGTGGCTATTCACTATGATCAAGTTGATAAATTCATTGAAAAAAATCATCGTGTCATTGGCTGGTCAACGTTGGCACTTTCCATTGGGACAGTTCTTTTGTTCTTTGGTAATCAATATATCTTGAAACTAAGTATGAGTGCTACGGAATCAATTCATCAACCACTAATTTTCATTTATGATACTTTCATGATTGCCTTTGTTTTCTGGATAGGGCGACAATATGCGCACGCAAGAAATCATGGCTTGCCAAATTGGATGGATCGAATAGTCAGAAATATGGCCAAAGTTTCCTTTGGAATTTATCTAGTTCAAACGATTCCCATTACATTATTGTATGGAATCCTTAGTACGATGCATTTACCATCAATCGTGATGTTACTACTGTTGCCAGTAGGATATGTCTTTGTTCTAGGCGGAGCCTTCTTGATTTCATGGTTCTGCTACAAGATACCACCATTTGGGGTATTGATTGGACGTCCACAATGGCATCTAACAAAAGGAGTAAAAAAATATGTCAGAAATAACGAATCAGTTAAAAATACAGTTAAAGAATAATAAAAATAAAAAAGTCATTAAAGATGAATCCTTAAATCGTTGGTTTAACGGAGCGGAATTGGGTGATGATGTTCAAGTGTTGAAAAATACACTAATAGACCTCCATATCGGATTGGGTGACGTCGTGTTGGTATGTTTGCCCAATTCAGCCGTTTATCCTATTTTGACACAGGCGTTATGGGAAATTGGAGCGGTAATGCATCCAATCTCAGCCACGACTCCTGAAAAAGAGTTACAACAAGAACTAGTCGAACATGATTATGTGGCTTCAATTGTTGGAGAAAATCTAGTTAATGCGGTATTGGATGATCGAATGGCCATAGTAACGGCGTTACATTTACAGACGTATTCGATTTTACATATTATTCGAGATCGAAATTTGATGGGACACGATGCAGCGGTTCCTGATGAAGACGATTTAGCCTTGATTTTAAATACTTCGGGTACAACTGGCAAACCTAAACGAGTTGGTTTGACGCATAAAATTTTGAAGAACGCCGTAGAACATGATATTGAAAGTCATAAGATGACCTCAAATGATACGACAATGATTGTTATGCCGATGTTTCATATCAATGCACAAGCAATTTCTATTTTGTCGACACGTCTTTCCGGTGGAAAAATTGTTGTCACTGAGAAGTTCAGCGCTTCAAAATTTTGGAACCAGGTACGTGATAATGGAGTAACTTGGGTTTCAGTAGTACCGACAATTGTTAATATATTATTGATTAATCAAAAGTCGTTAGCGGCGTATAGCGATGATATTAAATTACGCTTTGTCAGATGTTCATCGTTTGCATTACCATTAGAAAAATTGACTGAATTTCAAACTAAATTCCATACTCAAATCCTTGAAGGTTATGGATTGACCGAAACGGCTAGTCAGTGTACTATTAATCCTTTTGATAAGCCTAAAGTTGGCTCCGCTGGTAAAGCTTTCAAGACTGATGTTGAAATTATGAACGATGGTAAGATAATCCATCAAGCTAATCAAATTGGAGAGATTGTGGTTCGAGGCGATCATGTTATTAGTAGCTATCTTGATCCACATCCAGACTCATTTAAGGATGGCTGGTTCTTAACAGGTGATCTGGGTTATCTTGATGAAGATAATTATTTATTTGTTAAAGGACGTAAGAAAGATATTATCAATCGCGGTGGTGAGAAAGTTGCACCAGCTCAAGTTGAAAATGTTATTAGTCAACTAAACTTTGTCAAAGAGGTTTCAGTCATTGCTACTCCAGATTCACTTTATGGTGAGGCTGTAACGGCAGTTGTGATAACTCGTGGAGAACGGTCTGAGGAACTTATTCGTCAAAAAATTATGGCACATGCCAAAGCAACTTTGGCTAAATATGAACAACCGACAAGAATCTTCTTTGTCCAAGATTACCCACGGAATGCAACTGGCAAAGTAATTCGAGTAAAATTACGTGAACAAGTTATGTCTTCTTTGGTAGGTAAGCGTGCATGAGTAAAAAGACGAGAAATTTAAAAAAACTTTTAATCAGTATTGTACTAATGCTTTGGGCTGTTGTAGCGTTATATGGATTTAAGCAAACAGATGCTGGTAGCAGTAACTCCAGCGAACAGACCGTTACAATTGGTTATCAAAAGGGTGATCCTTTTGATATAGCTAAGCAACGTGGAGAATTTGTTAAAAAGATGAAAGCAAAAGGATACAAAGTAGTCTTTAAAGAATTCCAAGATGGAAGTTCTCTAATGCAAGCTTTAAAGGCGGGTAGTGTCGATTATGCAAGAACTGGTGATACGCCACCCGTATCAGCTCTTTCAACTGGTACTAAATTAACCTTTGTAGCCGCAGGTTCATCTAAAGCTAAAGGTTCTGGTCTGTTGGTTAAGAAATCTTCAAGTATTTCTTCAATCAAGGATTTGAAAGGTAAGAAAGTTGCTTACACTAAAGGAACTAGTTCGCAATACATGCTCTTAGCTGCTTTAAAGAAAGCGGGAATGAGCGCTGATGATATAACTTGGGTCAATATGGATCAATCAAGTGCCAGCGTAGCCTTTTCAAAAGGAAAGGTAGATGGATGGGCAACTTGGGACCCTTACACAGCTCAAGCAGAAGTTAATCAGAATGCTAAGGTATTAGTTAGTGGTGTTGGAATTACCAATAATCGTGATTATGTACTTTCCACACAAAGCTATGCCAAATCAAATACCAAGGTATCGAAGTACTTGATCAAGTATCTTGAAGAAGATATGAAGTGGGCTAATAATAATCACAGTGAATTGATAGATATGATGAGTAAATCATTGAAAGTATCAAAGAGTGTTGTTAAGAAGATGGTAGAACGTCGAAGTTACGGTATTTATACGATGAACTCTACCTATGCAAAAGAAGAACAAAAGATTGCTGATTTATTCTATGATGAAGGTTTGATAGAAAATAAAGTTACAGTCAGCGATTCAGGTGATTATAAGTAATAAAAGTCATTTTGAATATTAAAAAAAGCAGTGTAGTAGCTAATAAAAATAGCCGCTACACTGCTTTTTTGTCAGTAGATATAGTTAGAATAAATTAATTGAGCAAGAATGACTTTATAATGCTTTCTAGTCATCAGAATCGGAGAAATCAAGCATGGGTAAGGTCATAGCTGGAAAACCACTGGCAGCTGTCATCATAGAAACCATCGGTCTGAGATACGACAAGAGAATGGTAGCAGCGTCAGTCTGAAGTATTTGTAGAGTTTCTGTTTCTGATATATCGTTAGAAACGGTAAACATAGAGGTTATCCGAGCATCAATCTCATATGGTGCTTTTTCATCGTCAGGATTGATAAAAATGTTTAAGTAGACGGGTACCGGTTCATTGAAGTTTATTTCCAATTCAGGTGGCATTTCAACGATAGTTTTGATATCTAATTCTTCAAAATTATCATCTAAATCAAACTCTTCATTTACATTTATCGTAAAAGAAGTAATCGTTGGATCATCAAATTGTAAATACTTATTAATTGTATTCATAATTTTCCCCCGGCATTTTTACCAAGTCTATCATGCTCAGATAAAAAAGACACGAATAAAGAGTAAAGTGCTTCATAATTATTAGACAAGAAATCTAATGATTGTGAAGCATTTTTTTGCATGGTTGAATATGGTTTTTGAAGATAAAAGTAGTTAGCGAAGAAATTAAATATGAAATTATTTATTTTGTTTATATTTTTAACCGCCATATACAACGATAATATAACGATGAGACTTGCTTTATTAACCAAAAGCAACCACCAACTTCTAGTTAAATTAGCTTCGTCAGGATAAAATATTAAGTAATCAAGGGGGATTTTTCGATGAAAATTGGTTTGAAACTACAACAACAGCGAATACTTCACAATATGTCACAAAATGATCTAGCTGAAAAATTACATATTTCCCGACAATCAATTTCTAAATGGGAGAATGGTGGCAGTTTGCCTAGTTTTAGCAATGTGGTGGCAATCAGTGATCTGTTTGAAATTTCTTTAGATGAATTGATTCGAGGAGATGAAGAATTGATGGATAAATTTAAGGATGACGGAAAAATAAGATTAACTCACGTCGAAACTATTATTTTTGGAGGAATTGGTTTAGGAATAGTTTTATTGATTATACTTAAATTATTTAAGATACCCAATGATATTATTGAAGCTGGGGTTCTCTTTGTTGCCTTTGCGGGTGAATTAGGAATACTTATGAATCTTGAGTGGAGGTACGTTAATCGCAGTTTGACAAAAAAAGCCGTGTTTTTTGGAGTTATAGTGATGGCTATGACTGTGATTAATTTGTTACTTAGTATGTGGATAGGTTTTACAGGTTAATATTAGATGCTGTAGTTTAGTCACCTCAACCTATTTTATAAAGGTCGTCAATTGAGAGGACTTGGATGAGCTCCATTATATTTTGTAACTTCATATCTAGTTAGGCGTTATCGTTATCAAATTTTGTGATATGAGCACATCAGAACTTACGTTTTTGAAACAACAAAAAATATCAAAAAAAAGATTCTGAAATATCTATTTTTGATTGATAGATAATTTCAGAATCTTTTTATTAAGCAGTTTGTTTTTGAATTTCTTTTTCTTCGAGGATCTCTCCTAAAACTCGGTCAGCGACAATACCGATTTGACCGGCGTTACGGTTCTTAGGACATGTCTCTTCATAGTAATTAGTTGAATGTTTCATAACGATGATTCGATCGGCCATTCGAGCGGCTTCTTCAACATCATGGGTGACCAAAATAGTGGTTAGGTTCTGTTTTTCACAGACATTAAGAATCAAATCTTGCATTTTTCTTCTAGTTAAAGCATCAAGGGCACCTAAGGGTTCATCTAGTAAGAGGACTTGAGGATCGGTCATTAAAGCTCTAGCTAAGGCTACTCTTTGTTTTTGACCACCAGATAGTTGATTGGGGTAGTGATCTGCATAATCTCCTAATTCAACTAAATCCAATAATTCTTGAGCATGCGCTTTAGTATTTTTATCTTTCGAACCGAATGATAAATTGTCTAAAACGTTCATCCAGGGAAGCAAACGATCTTCTTGGAACATCATTCGCATAATTGAGCGAGAATTGTTGTCCTGCCCAACAGTAATTGAGCCTGCTGTCGGCTTTTCCAGTCCTGCAATCAAACGCAGTAAAGTACTCTTGCCACCACCACTCATTCCGACTAAAGCGATGAATTCACCTTGTTTAATATTGAGCGTTACATCATGTAAAGCGGTTAGATCCTGATACATTTTATTAACATCTTTAATTTCAATCATTGATTTATTATCCATTAAGCGTTGCTCCTTCCAGTATTTTGCCAATCTAGTAGTAAACTTTCAAAACTCTTGGCAACAAGGTCAGAAATTTTACCTAAGATAGCGTAAATAACGATACATAAGACGACAGTTTCCATATCCATGAAATCCTCAGCATTATTAGCCATATATCCGATACCTGAATCAGCAGAGATGGTTTCGGCAACAATCAATGTAGTCCACATAACGCCTAAGGCGTAACGGATACCAACTAAGATTTGTGGTAGTGCTGCTGGGAAAATAATTTTGAAAAACATTTGTTTTTTCGATAATTCATAGGATTTACCCATTTCAATCAAATCAGGATCGACGGAACTTATTCCGTGGAAAGTATTGATATAAACGGGGAACATAGTTCCAATAGCGACTAGAGAAATCTTAGCGGATTCATTAATACCAAGCCAAAGAATAATCAGAGGAATTAGAGCTAAATGGGGAATATTTCGAAACATTTGAATTGATGAATCAAACAATAAGCGGGAAGTTTTTGACATACCGTTGATAAATCCCAAGATAAAGCCAATTCCACCACCTATCAGAAGACCGACGGTTGCTCGATAGAGACTGATACTCAGATTCTTAGGCAATTCACCTGACTGAGTTAGTTTGATACCATCTTGGAACACAGCCCAAGGCGATGGTAAAACAGAACTCGATAACCAACCTAAGGTACTGCTGACTTGCCAAAATAGAATTAAAATAATTGGCAGTAAAAACGGTAAAATCTTCGTTACAGGGAGATGTAACGCCCGTTTCTTTTTACTTAAAGTAAGAGAATTTTGCATCAATTAAGCCTCCTTTAATTGTTGAGTCACTTCTTGAGCTAGAAGTGTACGTTGAATTTTTCCAGTAGCATTTTTTGGTAATTGATTACTAAAAATATATTTAGTTGGACGTTCAACGGGTAATAATTGCTCATTTGCTAATTCATTCAACAATGCTAATTGATGTCGATGATCTTGACTCATTTCGTTAGGAACAATGACGGCGGTAACAGTCTCACCGTAAATTAGATCGGGTGTGCCAATTACAGCCACTTCACGGACAAATTTTAAATTGTGTAAACAATCTTCAACAGCCAGTGGATTAACATTTTCACCACCACGAATTATCATCTCTTTACTACGTCCGGCAATATGCAAGTAATCATTGTCATCTAGTGAGCCAAGATCGCCTGTTAATAACCAACCGTCATGAAAGGCTTCTGGTTGAGGGTCTAAATAATGAGTAATAACGCTGTCTCCTTTGAGGGCAATTTGACCAATTTGATTTTTGGAAACGTCATTAAACTTATTATCAAAAATTTTAATTTTAGTACCTACTACTTTTCCGACAGTTTTTTGAATAGGTTTATCGAGTGGATTCTGAGCAATTTGACTAGCGGCCTCGGTCATTCCATAACTTTCAATCAGTGGAATATCGAAGCGTTGTTTAAATCGAGCATGGATGCTGGGGAGGAGAGGGGCTGAAGCAGTCCGGAGAAATCGCAAGTTAGTGTGAGTTGGTTGTTCATCACGTTGCAATAAAATGGCGATGATGGCTGGTGTCAATGAGACCCAAGTTACCTGTTCACTACTAACTTCCTTCCAGAAAAGGTGGGCACTAAATTTAGGTCGGAATAATATTTGTCCGTGAGATAAACGTGTAGCCAAGTTAGAAATAACCATAGCATTGATATGGAACATTGGCATTAAGATGAAAGTACTATCTTGATCAGTCAATTTTTCGCTATCAACTACATTGAATGCTCCAGCCAAAAGTTGTTTGTGAGTTAAACCAACACGCTTAGGCTTGCCCGTAGTACCAGAAGTATGCATAATTAAAGCAATCTGATCATCTTCTGGTGTTTCTGCTAGATGAGCAATGTGTTTGTTACGAACGAAGATTTGAACTTCGGATTCATGTAACGTCGTCAAACGAGGTTGACTAGTAAAAATATCATTTAAAAATTTCAATTCTTTAATATCAGAATCAAAAATAATAGCTGAATAATGATATTGATCTTCAAGTTCATTGATTTGAATTTCAGTGGCAGCGGGATTCAAGGTTTGAACAATACTACCAATTTCCCAAAGACTTTGAATAACTAAAGAGTAAGTAACTGAATTTGTTAAGCTAACTAAAACGATATCGTTGTGACCGATACCTTTATTTTTCCAATAATTTTTCCAAACATTTTTTTCTAAATTAAGCTCGCTACCGGTGTACCAATGTTGATTTGCGTCTTGCATTAAAGGACGAGTAGCGCCAGCAATTAATTGTTGTTGTAATCTTTCAGTAAGTTCTGACATAAGTAAATCACCATGTCCTTTCGATTGAATAAACATAGTTTACAATCATTGGAGTAAGGTAACTACTGAGGTTTGGTAAGGGTTTAATAAGAATTTCTTAGAAAGTATATTGTTGGAAGTTATACAAATAAAACCCCGAAAGAATTCAACAAGATGAATAAAGTGCAACACAAAAGTTAGACAAAATTGAATATTGTTAAGCTGATAAGGCATGTTCCCTGTATTCGCGGGGAGTCATGCCTTTTGTTTTTCTTGAGATGCGTCGATTGTTAAACCAATCGACGTACTCCTTAGAAAGTTTCCTAAATTCTTTCATATCTTTACAAGGTGGAAATCCATTGAGACATTCTGTTTTGAATAGATGAAAGAAACTTTCGATTGGCGCATTGTCGAGACAATTTCCTTTGCGAGACATGCTCTGTATAAATCCATCTTCAGAAAGCCTATCAGTATAATAATTTAGTTGATAATGCCAGCCTTGATCTGAATGTATCACTGGGTTGCTTCCTTTAGGTATAACTGTCGTTAATTCATTTAATGTATCCATAATTAATTTACTATTGGGACTATTACTTACTTGGAACGCTAGAACTTCTTTGCTTGCCTCGTCGGTAATTGCGGAAACATAAGCCCATTCGTTATCCCTTAAACGAACTTGTGTGACATCTGTATGCAGGACTTTAAAGGGCTCAGTTTCATTAAACTGTTGATGTAAAATGTTGTGTGCGACCTTTCCAACAGTTCCTTTATATGAGGAATACTTTCCATTTTTATGACGATTATAAAGATTTACTTGAACATTTAACTCATTCATCAAGCGACGAGCTACGGCATCTGCTATGTGAATATCTAGTTTAATTAATCCTTCTTGTACGCGACGATAACCGTAGGTTAGGCGTCCACGACATTTTCCACTTTCAGTAATTTTTAATATTTCAGTTTTTATATCTTTGTACTTATCTACATGATTTTTGATATGTTTACGCTCATCATGGTAAGTGGCCTTTTTAAGTCCAATGGCCTTAAGAATATCGCCTATCTTATACCGTTCTGCTTTTGGAAGAGACTCTTGTTCTACCCTGATCTGATCAACTATTTGTGTTTTTTTGCGTCCTTTGAAGTTCCGAACAGGGTCATTGATTTTTTTAAAATATCATTCTCCAACTTTGTGTCATATAATTCTTGATTCTTCTTTGCGAGTTCCTCGCGAAGTTGATCTAATTCATTCTTGTTTATTAAATGACGTAATTTCTTTTTATCATTTTTCACTTTGGATTTTCTGCCTTTCGGATGAGACTTCAAGGCTTCTATGCCATGTTTATTGAATGCCGTTCTCCAGGAACTAATCTGACACTTGTTAACATCAAATCTGGCGGATACTTCAGCTAAAGTTTCATCATGAGTTTGATAGTAGTTTATCACATCAATTTTAAATTCAGCTGAAAAGCTTCGTTTAGTTTTTTTTCGCTTAAGCGAGTCTACGCCGCTTAAGCGATATTTTTGAATCCAGAAACTGACTTGCCGTTTAGGTAAATTATGTTTCTCTGAGAGACTTTGCATGCTGGTTCCACCTTGGAGGTATTCACCAACAACTTCTGCCTTTAATTTTGAACTGTATTTAACCATATAAAAAGCGCTCCATAACTGTTAGATTTCTTGTCTAACAATTATGAAGCACTTTAGAATTCCATCGGGGTCTTACTATTATAATCGGACTATCAATTAGTTTTATCGAATTCGACCTTAAAAATAGAACCTTGTGGTTGATTGTCTAGGACCTTGATTTCAGCGTTATTCAATTTAACCAATTGTGAAACAATCGATAATCCTAAACCACTACCTTTGATTTCAGTTGAGTGGGAGGTATCGACGCGATAAAATCTTTGGAAAATAAGTTGTTTTTGATCGTCGGGAATACCGATACCTTGGTCAGCGACCGATAAATCTATTTTTGAACCATTTTGTTCGAGTGACAGTTTAATTGGGGTGTTGTCTGGTGAATACTTATTTGCATTATCTAACAAAGCTACTATAACTTGTTTTAAAGCTTCGACGTTACCTGAAATATGGAGATCAGGTTGAATGTCTAGGGTCAACTCTTGAGCAATTGTTTTCTTATATTGTTGACCAATGCTGTTGGCAATTTCTGACAAATTGATTTTATCTAAAACTAAATCAGCTCGATCGGCTCGAGATAGGTGAAGTAAGTTTTCAATCAAATGTTGCATTCTTAAAGATTCTTCATCAATATAGCCTAGTGATTCGGGAATAACTTCGGGATGTTTATCGCCGTGACGTTTGATCAAGTTTAAATTGCCACGGACAGCAGCGATTGGAGTTCTTAATTCGTGGGATGCATTTGAAACAAAATCTCTTTCGCGCTGGAGTCGTTTATTTTGGGTATCAAGCAATTCGTTGAAAGCATTACCTAGTTCCTTAATTTCCTGAGGACTGTCAGGAACTGTTAGTTTTGGTTGATCAAAGTCAGGGTCCTTAGTTGTATTACGGGTTTCATTAACTAGAGCAATCGTAGGAGAACTTAATTTGGTAGCTAGTCGTTGGGCCCACCAAGTTCCAAATCCTAAAGTAATAAAAACAATAATACTGATAAGAATTAATAGAAGAATTAAACTATTGATCAAACGAGACAAACTAGTCCAAAGTTGATAGGTCGTGTCATTATCTTTCTTTTGATAAAACAGGAAGAAACCAAATTTTTGAACGTAAACGATATGTTGACCGGGGAAAATACTGATCTTATGTTGATTGATAAATTTCTTAGATGCAGAGGTCGTCATAATTTGCTGCCCACCGCGATCGGATGCAGCCGTAATTGACGACTTTTTAGTTTTGACACGGATGACGGTATTTTGCTTAGTATGACGATTGTTTTGATTGCTCCACTGAATAAACCCTGGAACATCATCAATATTGGAAAAATACAAACTCGTCATTTGACCACGTGCTTCGTGAACCGTTTGTGAATACTGAAAAGCACCTACCACTACCAAGGTCAAAGCACTGATAGCAAGTGTAATAATAATCACTAATTTACGAATCGCATTGTTAATCAAAACTTGATAATTTAAGGATTTTTTTGTTGTCATTCCGTTACGTCCTCAAGTGAATAACCAACGCCTCGAATTGTTTGAATCAGAGGCTTATTTTTTTTGCCATCAATTTTACTACGCAAATAGCCTACGTAGACATCAACTACATTTTGTTGCCCAAGGAAATCTTCACCCCAGACGTTGTCTAGTAACTCATCACGCGTGAAGACTTGGCCGATATGCTGCAAAAAGAATAGCAATAAATCATATTCACGTCTAGTTAATTGAATGTTTTCATCATTTCGAAAAACTTGATGAGATTTAGTGTTGAGTGTTAAATCGGCAATTTGATAAGTTTGTTCAGGTTCAGTCAAGTGCTCTGTCCGTCTTTGGATCACTCTGACTCGAGCTAGTAATTCTTCAATTTCAAAAGGTTTAGTAATGTAGTCGTCAGCACCATTATCTAATCCGGCCACTTTATCTCCCACGTAGTCACGAGCCGTCATGACGATAACTGGAACTTGATCGTGTTTTCTAATTCGACGTAGGACTTCCATGCCATCCAATTTGGGTAACATCCAATCTAAAAGGATTAACAACAGTTCATTTTGATGTTTTTCATAAAGATCTAATGCTTCAACGCCATCGTTAGCAATGATGACATTGAAATCCTCAAATTGAAGTTCTTTCCCTACGTAACTTGAAAGGCTACGTTCATCTTCAACAATTAAAATTGTGTTTTTCATTATTAACAAATCTCCCAAAGATCATTTTCTATAATTATAATAGTATATTCAGCTTAATTCTAACTAAAAACTTTCTAATGCGTAATAATTACTAATTATGTTAAACTACTGATGGATAAGTTAAAAAAGGTGACTCAAATGGAAAAAGCAATTGAAATTCTCAAAGAAAATAACTATAAAGTAACGAAGCAAAGAACTGATTTAATTAATTATTTAAAAAATTTCACAATTTATTATGTTTCTATCAATGATATTGTTGATTATATGCGCTCACTATACCCAGGGATGAGCAACAATACGATTTATCGTAATTTAAAGGAATTCTCCGATATTGGGTTGGTTGAGTATCAGGAAAAAGATAGGACTCTGGTCAAATATCAGTGTGATTTCAAGCACAGACATCACCACCATTTTGTTTGTAAAAATTGCGGGCGTGTCACAGAATTGAAAGCCTGTCCGATTGAATTCTTCACGGATCAATTGCCAGGCTATACAGTTGAGGGACATGCAATAGAGGTCTATGGATTGTGCGCTGACTGTACTAAAAAATTGAAAGAACAAGAATAGAATAGTACCAGAAAAAAATTGATGAAAATTAAAAATCCCACAATAATAAAGTGCAACACAAAAGTTAGACAAAATTGAATATTGTTAAGCTGATAAGGCATGTTCCCTGTATTCGCGGGGAGTCATGCCTTTTGTTTTTCTTGAGATGCGTCGATTGTTAAACCAATCGACGTACTCCTTAGAAAGTTTCCTAAATTCTTTCATATCTTTACAAGGTGGAAATCCATTGAGACATTCTGTTTTGAATAGATGAAAGAAACTTTCGATTGGCGCATTGTCGAGACAATTTCCTTTGCGAGACATGCTCTGTATAAATCCATCTTCAGAAAGCCTATCAGTATAATAATTTAGTTGATAATGCCAGCCTTGATCTGAATGTATCACTGGGTTGCTTCCTTTAGGTATAACTGTCGTTAATTCATTTAATGTATCCATAATTAATTTACTATTGGGACTATTACTTACTTGGAACGCTAGAACTTCTTTGCTTGCCTCGTCGGTAATTGCGGAAACATAAGCCCATTCGTTATCCCTTAAACGAACTTGTGTGACATCTGTATGCAGGACTTTAAAGGGCTCAGTTTCATTAAACTGTTGATGTAAAATGTTGTGTGCGACCTTTCCAACAGTTCCTTTATATGAGGAATACTTTCCATTTTTATGACGATTATAAAGATTTACTTGAACATTTAACTCATTCATCAAGCGACGAGCTACGGCATCTGCTATGTGAATATCTAGTTTAATTAATCCTTCTTGTACGCGACGATAACCGTAGGTTAGGCGTCCACGACATTTTCCACTTTCAGTAATTTTTAATATTTCAGTTTTTATATCTTTGTACTTATCTACATGATTTTTGATACGTTTACGCTCATCATGGTAAGTGGCCTTTTTAAGTCCAATGGCCTTAAGAATATCGCCTATCTTATACCGTTCTGCTTTTGGAAGAGACTCTTGTTCTACCCTGATCTGATCAACTATTTGTGTTTTTTTGCGTCCTTTGAAGTTCCGAACAGGGTCATTGATTTTTTTAAAATATCATTCTCCAACTTTGTGTCATATAATTCTTGATTCTTCTTTGCGAGTTCCTCGCGAAGTTGATCTAATTCATTCTTGTTTATTAAATGACGTAATTTCTTTTTATCATTTTTCACTTTGGATTTTCTGCCTTTCGGATGAGACTTCAAGGCTTCTATGCCATGTTTATTGAATGCCGTTCTCCAGGAACTAATCTGACACTTGTTAACATCAAATCTGGCGGATACTTCAGCTAAAGTTTCATCATGAGTTTGATAGTAGTTTATCACATCAATTTTAAATTCAGCTGAAAAGCTTCGTTTAGTTTTTTTTCGCTTAAGCGAGTCTACGCCGCTTAAGCGATATTTTTGAATCCAGAAACTGACTTGCCGTTTAGGTAAATTATGTTTCTCTGAGAGACTTTGCATGCTGGTTCCACCTTGGAGGTATTCACCAACAACTTCTGCCTTTAATTTTGAACTGTATTTAACCATATAAAAAGCGCTCCATAACTGTTAGATTTCTTGTCTAACAATTATGAAGCACTTTATAACTTGATATTAAGTTATTGTGGGATTTTTGTCTAATTAAGTAATGTTTTTAATGAGTTAATTTCCAATTCTTATATCCTAAACCTAAGAAGTAAGCAATTACTTCAAAAGTAGAGATGAAGAAGGTAACGGGCCAATTAGTTACGAAGGCGAGATACAATCCTAACCAGACCCCAATTAATGATAAGCCGACGGAAACGGCAATCATTTTAGGAACTGAATGAACTAAATATTTAGCGGTAGCTGCTGGAAGAGTTAAGAGTACGAAGACTAACAGTGAACCGACAATTTGTGCACCGATACTGACGCTTAAAGCTAAAGTTACCAGGAAGGTGATTGACAACAAACGAGTTTTTAACCCAGCTGCTTGCGCCCCAATGTGGTCAAAAGAGTCAAATGACAGTGGTTTATAGAAGATTATGAAAATTAAAATAACAAATATTGCTAAAATCATTAATTGGTTGACTTCTTTGGCACTGATCCCGACGATACTACCAAAAAGAATGTTGGTAGCGTAACTACTTGATTCTGATGAGAGGGACAAAAAGAGAATCCCAAGTCCAATAAATAGTGAAGAGATGGCGCTGATTGATGCTTCACGCCGAGATGATTCGCCACTCAAGCTACCAACAGCTATTGAACTGATCAAGGTAAAAAGAATCATACCTGCCAAAGGCGAGATGCCTATTAGGACACCAAATGAGGCTCCGGCGAAACCAATTTCTGATAGCGTGTGAGACAAGAATGACATATTTCTAGAAACGACGAAGACGCCGACTAAGCCAGCGGTTATTGCGATGAAGGTGCTGGTAATAAAGGCTTCACGCATAAATTCATATCCAAACATAAAAATTATCCTTCCATTCCAAACATATCTTTAGAAATATCTTTCACAGCCAGTGGTTCAATTGTTTTATTTTTGAATAAAAGAGCCCGTTTGGTATATTTTTTAGTTAAATCATAATCATGAGTGATAAAAATAACTGTTAAACGATATTTTTGATTGAGTTCTTGAACCAGATCCATCAACTGCATTTTGACTTCAACGTCTAAACTAGCTGTAGATTCATCTAGGATTAAGATTTTAGGTTCATTTAATAGTGCTTGAGCAAGATAAGCTTTTTGTTTCTCACCACCGGAAGCCAATCCTAAAGGACGATCCTTTAAATTAGTTAGACCGGTTTTTTGAAGAATATCTTGAATCAATTCGTTATTGTCTTGACGCTTTTGAGGACTAAAAGTCACTTTCAGGTTCAAGCGAATAAATTGTTCGATACTTAAAGGATAGTCTAAGTCGATGTTTCTAAATTGAGGAACATAGCCAATTGTTTGATGAGCTAACTTGATAGAGCCATGTGTGGGTTTTTCTAGACCCATAATAATTTTGACTAAGGTCGTTTTACCAGATCCGTTGGGACCAACTAGACTGATGAACTCACCGTCGTTGATTTTAAAATTGACGTCTTTGAAAACTAATTGATTTCCAAAACTTTTGGATAAATTGTTTGCTTCAATCATTTTTAATTCTCACTTTGTAAAATTGTATTTAATTCTTTATATTGAGATAACATCCATTGTTTATAAGTCGTATCTTTTGGTAAGGTCTCAGTTACATGTAAAATAGGAATTTTATTTTGCTTAGCCTTAGTGACGAGATTATTAATAACTTTACTGTCAGTTTGCGTGTTCAGTACAAAGAAGGCAACTTTTTTAGCTTTGATACCTTGTTCCATTTGTTGAATGACCTTGGGACTAGGATCAGTGCCATTTTCAATTGCAGCTTCGAACTTTTTATTGCCTACTTTGAAACCAGTGGCTTTTAAAGAGTAGTCAAAGACAGGTTCACTGACATAGACATCTTTGTTTTTCAATTTCTTTGATGTTTCTTTTAGTTTAGTTAATTCCTTTTGGACTGGTTTTAATGAATCAATGTACTTTTGAGCATTCTTTTCAAAATAAGCCTTGTTTTTAGGCTGTTTTTTTCCTAATTCCTTAGCTAAATACTTGGCATATTTTGGCATTGTTTGCGGTTCATACCAAATATGAGGATTGTCGCCGATTTTTTTGTCCATGACATTTTCACCAATTTTGATGAAAGTACTATCATCATCTTGATTTAGTTTATTCATCCATGAGTCATAGCCTAAACCATTAGCAACCGTAATATCGGCACGACTGACTTTTTTTGCGATATCAGTTGTTGGTTCATAGTCATGGGGATCGACATTGGGATTGTCAATAATTGAAGAAACGGTTCCTTTGTTGCCAACGACGGCTTTAGCCACTTCACCATAGAAATCAGTTGTCGTTACGACTTCAAGTTTTGATGAAGACTTAGTTGTTTTTTGAGAACAACCAGATATTATGAAAGTTAATAGTAGTAAACCAAATAGAGCTAGAATGTTTTTCTTGGATAACATAAATTAATCTCCTTAATGATAAATATTACCATTAAATGGTAAAGCAAGTCATCTAAAATGTAAATGATAAATATTACTATTTGGAAAAATAATTTTTTCAGGCCAAACAAATACTCCTAAATAATCAAAAATCGATTATCTAGGAGTATTTACATTAGTGTTATTTGTTTATGATATCAGCTAATTCAATGATTCTACTCTTAATATCATCACGGATATCACGATACTGATTCATAGCTTTATCGTCGCTACCACTAATAAGTTTAGGATCGTTTATTGGCCAGTGTAACCAACGACTGGATTTTGGAATGATGCATTTGTCACGAGCTTCACCACAAAGTGTGATAACAACATTGGCATTTTCCATGAAATCATCGTCAATTACTTTTGAAAATTGATTGGAGATGTCAACATTGTCTTCAGCCATAATTTTGACCGCACGAGAATCCAAACCCTCAGCTCGTACACCGGCACTTTGAATCTTCCAATTTGGTAAATATTTTTTAGCGTAACCTTCGGCTATTTGACTCCTAAAGGAGTTTCCGGAACACAGAAAATAAATACTATTCATTGTCATTATTTTTTATTCCTAATTTAATTTGGCATTCAGGGCACAATCCATAAACTTCCATATGATTACCAGAGATCATGTAACCGGAGATCTCGGCGGTTTTCTTTTCTAAGTTTTTTTCTGTGTCGCTGAAGCCAGGATACGTAACGTCTACAATTCGTCCACAATTAGTACAGATGGCGTGATAGTGGGGTGAACCAAAATAATCATAGTGAGCACTGCCATCGCCATTTTGTAATTCTACTACTAGATGATGGTCAACAAAGGTATTAAGCGTATTATAAATCGTTGAAGCTCCCATATTAGGTAATTCTTTCCCTAAAGCATCACGGATTATTTCCACAGTGGGATGATTATGATGGCTAACTAAATAGGCCAAAATAATATGACGCTGTGGGGTAACTCGTAACTTATGGTCTTTTAAGATTTGTAGTGTTTCTTCCATTACAGCATTACTAGCCATGAGCAATCTTCCTTTCTACATAGGAATCATTACAAAGTAATTATATTACTAAAACTCTCTCATTTACAAGAAAATAAGCCAAAGAGATTGTAACCGTTTTAATATTTGATTTTTATTTACTTTTCAGAAAATCGGGGTTACGATATATTCGTTAACAGATGAGAACCATTCCAATGTATTATACAAATTAAGGAGTGAGCACGATGTCTAAATCAAAAAAGAAACAAAGTTTAGCAGAGAAAATCAACGTTATGCGTGCTAGTGTTATGGGTGCCAATGATGGAATCATTTCGATTGCAGGAATTGTTATTGGTGTTGCTAGTGCTCAAAGTAATAATCATGCTATATTTTTAGCTGGTATCGCTGGTATGTTGGCCGGTACCGTTTCAATGGCTATGGGCGAGTGGGTTTCTGTAAGTACTCAACGTGATAGTGAAAAACGAGCAATTGAGAAAGAGTCAGCCAAGCTTGATGGTCATTACGATGATGAGTTCAGCTTTATTCGGGACAAATATCAAGCTACTGGAATTTCAAAGGAATTAGCTACTCAAGCTACGACAGAAATGTTGGGCGACAATCCTCTGGATGTTGCAGTTCGTGAAAGATACGGCTTCAATCCTAAGGAACAAACAAGTGCAATCGCGGCGGCATTGGCTTCAATGATTTCGTTCCCAACTGGATCAATTTTGCCACTAGTTTCAATTACTTTATTCCCCCAAAACGTTAAAATGCTTGCAACTGTAATTGCGGTTATTATTGCTTTAACTATTACAGGTTACGCAGCTGCTACTTTGGGTGGAGCTAAGCGTGGTAAGGCAGTTATTAGAAATATTGTTTCCGGATTATTAACAATGTTTGTAACGTATATTATCGGATCATTATTTGCACATTAGTAGGGAGGAATAATTATGAAAACTATGACAGTGAAACCTAAAAAACAAAAGAAAACAATGGCTGAACGTTCGAATACTCTCCGTGCTGGTGTGTTGGGTTCAAACGATGGTATTTTAACCGTTGTTGGTGTCTTGTTTTCCGTTGCCGTTGCGACAACTAATACATTTACAATTTTTATTGCTGGTTTGTCAGATTTACTAGCTTGTGCCTTTTCAATGGCATCTGGTGAATATGCTTCAGTTAGTTCTCAAAAAGATACTGAAAGAGCTGCAATTGAAAAAGAACGTGAATTAATTAAAACAAATTTCCAAGATGAATTGGACGTAGTTGCTGCATACTATGTTGATCGTGGAGTTAAACAAGCTACTGCTGATAATATTGCTAAGGAATTGATGTCAAAAGATGCCTTAGGGACAGTGGTTCGTGTTAAATATGATTTACAATTAGGCCATTATATGAGTCCTTGGGATGCAGCATTTTCATCATTAGTTTCCGCAGCTTCAGGTGGAATTTTCCCATTGGTGGCTATGACGTTACTGCCTGCATCAATTAAATGGCCAGGAACGATTTTGGCTGTTACCTTGTCAGTCGCTTTAACCGGGTTCTTAAGTGCTAAGTTAGGCGATGGTTTAGTTAAAACGGCTATTGTTAGAAATGTAATTGTTGGTTTGATAACTATGGCAATTCACTATTCCGTTGGTTTAATGTTATAAAATAAAGTACCCTAATTGAAAATAGCGTCTATTCAGAATTCACAGTGTTGTGAATTTCAAATAGACGCTATTTTATTTTGTCTTCAACATGAGATCTAATGATTTTTGTAATTCAGCTAACTGTTTCTCGCTAGTGCAATTAGAATTACGGCGAATATTTTGTGCCATAACTAATTTCATAGCTTTATCGACGCTAGATTTGACGGCAGAAAGCTGCATTAGGACTTCGTTACAAGGCTTTCCTTCGTCCATCATTCTAAGAACGGCATCGAGTTGACCACGGGAACGTTTTAAACGACTAGTGATTTTTTTACTAGCATCGTCTTCGGGCGTTGTTTGTACCATAATATACCTCCCAAATTAAATTCTTTTGATAATTATACCCATGCGGGTAACGGGTGGCAAATATTTCTTCTTATGGGTGCTGTAATAGTGATAAAACAAAATGGTTGATTATTTTTACCCCTGGGGGTATATTGATTTATATAGAAATAGGGAAGGAGATTGAATGATGGCTAATATTACAGAATTATCGGATAAAACATTCAATGACGAGACTAGTAAGGGACTAGTTATCACAGATTTTAATGCAGACTGGTGTCCCCCATGTAAGATGATGAATCCAATTCTCGAGAAATTATCTTCAACTGATGAATTAGGCGACAAAATCAAGTTTACATCAATGAATGTTGATCATAATCCTGATACACCAAATAACTTTGGTATCCAAGGAATTCCTACGTTTATCGTCAAAAAAGATGGTAACGTTGTTGGACGCATGGTCGGTTATCAACCAGAAGAGAAATTCCGGATGGAATTAGAGAAGTTTATGTAAGAATTGCTTTAATTTAACGGTTCCTTCTAGAATGTTAAACCAATATTCAAGATCCATTTAAAAAATAAGAAAATACTAAAATAACAAACGAATATAAGAAACAATTTGTGGGTAAACCAATAGGCGGGTTTACCTATTTTTTGTGCCAAAAGTCGCTTTAAAATAATATAAAAAATATATTGGCAATAGGTTGATGAATCGGTGGTATATTGGTCTTGGATAGTGATGATAGAGGTGAATATTATGATCAAATTTGGGAAAAAGGTTAACTTGAGACCGGTATTACTTAGTGTACTAGTTGGATTTATTCCAGGGTGTTTTTTCTGGGTATTCTTCAATGGTTGGCTAGGATTTTTCGTCGGATTTTGTTTCTTTGCAGCTATAATTGCTTATTACTATCTCAATTTGTCAAAGGTATTCAATTACTGGCAATTCGATGGTGAAAACATTGAATATAATGATATGACTAATCCTACTAAGAAGTTAATGCTGATCTTGTTCCCTTACTTTGTTAAGATGGATGTTATTAAAGGGGAAGATATAAAAAGTATTAAGTTACTAGGCGATATGAAAAATCAAAAGACACTTCCACCAATGGTTCCTTTCTCCAATACATATAGTATTTTCTATGCTCGGATTTCAATGATGAAAAATCCAATTGGAGTTGAGATTACCATGAAAGATGGCAAACAAAAATATTTAGATATTTCGCGTGATTACACTTATGATAAAGAGAAATCAACGAAGCGGATTAATGATCTTCTTAGCGATTTTACAAATCTGAATAAAGTCCAACATCAGTAATTTTTTCATTTGTCTATTAAAGTTATCGGATTGATCGTTATCCTAACTAAAAACGTGGTATATTGCCATGTGGTAAACGATTTCATAACTTGTTAAAAGGGATGACGGATAATGGATGATGTACCAAGGCAAGTAACACAAATTAGTTGGTTTGAGGGCGAAATTATAACGATTGACTTTGGTCGCTCAGTTGATTTTGACCCCAAACAGTATGAACAGTTGACTAGATTAGGACGATGGATAGATGCGGATGATTTATCTAAATTCTATTTAGTAAAGCGTGTTGATGCTACTTTTCCGGATGATGTAATCAATCAAGTTTTGAGTAGTTTGGATTTGAATGGTTATGAATTAATACATAATAATATCAGTTATGCTTAGAAATTAGAAAAGAGTCAATGCAACAATCATCAGTGGGTGATGGCTACATTGGCTCTTTTTGAAACCTTGTTTTTTATTGAAATGTCAAAAAACGTTCACTCCAAATATTTTCAAAGAATGAGATTGTATCCTCGGCTATCATATAATTGTTGTCAAAGGTAGTCGTCATATCGTGTTCCATGATTAATTTATAACCAAGTCCGTGTGCCATAACAATAGTAGCGTTACAGCAGTATTCAGTCTGAGCTCCACAGATTTCTAATGTATTGACGTGATTTTCTTTTAGAATTTTTTCGAAATCGGTTTTATAGAAAGCGTTAGGATGAGTCTTTTCAACCACAAGGTCATCAGGCTTTCGGTCAAGCCTTTTGGATAATTCCCAGAGATCACTATCACGCACGAGTTGGGAGTCGTTATGCTGAATAAAAATAATGGGTAAATTTGATTGACGATATTTAGCGATCCGTTGATTGATTCGATTAATAAGATCGTTGAAATTATAACTATATTGAAGAGCTTTTTGCATATCGATAACAATTAAAGCTTCGGCTAATTTTGGCATTTTGATCACATCCTCTAAAATAAGTTCAATTTTAAATTAACATTATTATAATTGAGATGAAAGCGATATTATGCCAATATGTCTCTTTTTGAGATTTGTCTTAATAAGTTGATTCGTTTTATAATAAGAAATATTAAAATTTAAGGTAAATAAATGAAAAAATTAAAAGTGTTTTCTATCATAATAGGTATAATTTTTGTAATAGTTTTAATTATTGGGGGAGTCTTTGTTTATCGTACGCAAGAAGCATTGAATTCTTTAAATACTAATAAGACGAGTGTTTCAAAGAAAATAAGCAATGACAAACCTTTTTCCATATTACTATTAGGTGCTGACACGGGTGCTGACGGTCGAGTTGATCGTGGTAATTCTGATACGATGATGTTATTGACTTTGAATCCTCAAAAAAAGAGTACTGTGGCATATTCAATCCCACGTGATTCATTAGCTGAAATGGTCGGTGATAAGGAAAAGAATGTTCAAAAGATCAATGCAGCTTATAATATTGGACTTTCGAAAATGGCTAAGAGCACTGTTGGCAGCCTTTTAGGTGTTCCGGTTAATTATCATGTGGCTATTAATATGGATGCACTGAAGAAAACAGTGGATTTTGTTGGCGGAGTCACGGTAACTAGTGATTTGAAAGTTTCCTTTGATGGTATAACGATTCCTAAAGGGACACATCACTTGAATGGTAAGCAGGCTTTGACATATGCTCGAATGCGGTATCAAGATCCTCGTGGTGACTATGGGCGACAAATTCGTCAGCAACAAGTTTTAAAGGCTGTTGTTAGAAAATTAGAAACTCCTAAATACCTCTCCAAAGTTCCTGAACTAATTAAAACTTTGAATAAGGATATTAGTACAGACCTAACTTCAAAAGAAATTGACGAAATTGTATTGAAGTATCATGGTTCTTCAAAGAATATGGATTTTAATCAGATTCAAGGGAAGACAGCTTGGATCAATCAGAGCTCTTATCAGGTTTTACCTACAAAAACTATGCAAAAGGCCTCAAATAATTTGCGTGATAATTTAGGCTTGAAGCAGAAGACTTTGAATAATACAGAAACGAAATTAAATGCTAAAAATCAAAAGTTTTTTGGCGATGAAGATAATATTAATTTTAATACTTATGGATTAGATAAGACTCACTATACAGATTCAACTTATTGATTCTTTGCGGTGTCTAATAAATTTGAGAATGTAATAGGCCGATACAATAATCATTTAGTGATTATTGTATCGGCCCTTTTGTCGCATTGATTTTACGAGCTATAACGTTATATCGGCAGTAATTGAGCTAGTTTTATAAGGAAAACGTGATTCTGAAATTTCAAATGGTTGACCATCAGCTAGATAGCTCAATTGATTGATCACTAAAACAGGCTCGCCAACTTTTTCAGCAATACCAGTTTCAATATCCTCTTGTGACGCTGCATCTGCACTAACTCTTCGATGTGATCCTTCAATACTTAGATTATCTTTTAAGAGATGACCATAGATAGAGCCCTCAAGAACTTTTTTCGTTAAAGTCGTAATTGAAGTTGGCATGATTGTATGTTCATAAGCAAAAATCACATCATTGACGTAACGTACACGACGAATTACATAGACCGGTTCAGTCGCAGGAATTATCAATTGTTCGGATTCCCTTTTGGTTGGAATTCGTGCTGATAATTCTAATACTTTACTGGTTACTTTTTTACCTTGATTAGTTAGAGTGGCACCTAAAGGTTTATCAATTGGTGAAACTTCGCCAGATTTGCCGTTTTTATCGTCAGAAATATAATCTTTACGAACGTAAGTACCAGAACCACGTTTAGAATAAACCATTCCTTCAACGATCAATAGTTGTAGAGCTTTGTGAACAGTGATACGAGTTGTATTATAGTTTTTTGCAATTTGGTTTTGGTCAGGCATCAATTCTCCAGGTACGTATTTACCCGATTTAATGTCGGCACGGATACCATCAGCAACTTCTTTATATTTGTATGCCATAGTATTAATTCCCCCATAAATCATTCAAGTTAAGTTTATCATTAATAAATAGGTTTTTCCTTATATTTAAAAAAGTATATACTTTTTATATGAAAGTGTTTACAAACTTGTTTTTTATTGTATACTGTAACCGTATTCAAAAATAAATGTGAGGTGGATAAAGCATGACAGATAAATTGCCGAAGAATTTCTTTTGGGGTAATTCAACCTCCAGTATGCAAACCGAAGGTGCTTGGAATATTGGTGGTAAAGGTAAATCCGTTTATGATATAAGACCAGCTACAAAGGATGCTTCAGATTGGCATGATGCGATTGATGAATATCATTGTTATGACGAAGATTTCGACTTGATGGCTAAGCAAGGAATGAATTGCTATAGATTTCAGATTTCTTGGAGTCGAGTAAATCCTTTAGGCGATGGCGAATTCAATGAAGAGGGTATTGAATTCTATAACAAATTAATTGATGCATTATTAGCTAGAAACATCACGCCGATGATTTGCTTATACCATTTCGACATGCCGCTACATTTGGCAGAAGAGTATAACGGATTCTTGTCACGTCATGTTGTGGATGCCTTCGTCCGTTATGGTACAGAAATGGTCAAACGTTTTGGTGATCGCGTTAAGTATTGGGTCACTTTCAATGAACAGAATCTCTATCATATGAGTGAAGCTTTCCGAATTGCTGGTTATTTAAAGGGTGATAAAACAGATGACGAATTGTATCAAATTAGCCATCACGTTATGTTAGCTCACGCTGGCGTTGCTAATTACGTTCATGAGGAAACTGATTGTAAAATTGGGGGGATGTTGGCTTACAGTGAAGTTTATCCAGCCTCACCGAATCCAAAAGATATTTTATATGCGCGTCAAATCAATGAGTTCTTGAATCGTGATTTATTAGATGTTTTCGTCTATGGTCGTTATTCCAATGAAGTTATGACCTATGTTAAGAATCATCATATTGATATGGATTATCAAGCAGATGATGATAAAACTTTGATTAAGGTAACTTCAGATTTCATTGCCTTCAGTTATTATCGTAGCGACACTATTAGTGCAGAACAAGTTCCAGAGGGGACCATTCCTAACTACTACTTGGACCAAGGAGTTAAGAAAAATCCATATTTGGAAATTTCAGAATTTGGTTGGCAAATTGACCCACTAGGCTCTAGAGATATCTTAACGAAAGTCTATAACGAGTATAACGTACCAATGTTTCCTATTGAAAATGGTATTGGTGTTCGTGAGGACTTTGATGGCAGTGAAATTCAAGATGATTACCGTATCAAGTATCACCGTGACCATATTCAAGCAATGAAAGATGCCATTTTTGAAGATGGCGTTGAGGTCTTAGGTTACTTAGGTTGGGGGTTGATCGATATTCCTAGTTCAAGCGGCAATATGGATAAGCGTTACGGAACAGTCTATGTTAACCGAACAAATCATGATTTAAAGGATATGAAACGGATTCCTAAAAAAAGTTATTGGTGGTTGAAACATGTCATCGAAACTAATGGAGGTGATTTGTCAGATTTGAAATAGTTTGAATTGTAAAAACTTTTTTCGGGGGCGAAAGTATGTCATTACAGAATTCAAAAGTAGCTGATAAGTTTGCTACGTTTGCAGCTAAAATGGGTGCCCAAATTCATCTACGTTCTCTACGTGATGCGTTTGCCACTATCATGCCGCTTTATATCCTAGCTGGATTAGCGGTTTTGTTAAATAACACCGTCTTTACTTGGATTTTTAAAGGAAAGACTTTGTTGCAGGTTCAATATTGGGGAACATTATTGAGTAATGCGACATTAAATATTTCAGGTATTCTGATTGCCGCTATGATTGGATATTGTCTAGCTAAAAATAGACGCTTTGATAATCCTATCTCTGCTGCATTAGTATCAATGTCCGCATTGATCACAATGATGCCAAATACAGTTAAATTGATTCCAGATGGAGCTAAGAAAGCAGTTGATATTTCTGCTGTTCTACCATATACAAACTTAGGTACAGGAGCAATGTTTGCCGGTGTTATCGTTGGTTTGCTTGCTACTGAAGCTTTTGTTAGAATTTCTAGAATTAAAAAATTACAAGTTCACTTAGGTGAAAATGTTCCACCAGCTGTTGGTAAATCATTCGATGTTTTGATTCCAACGATCATCGTTTTGTCATGTTCAGCTATTATTTCAGCACTACTTTATAATTTATCAGGAATGAACTTGATCAACCTGATCACAACCTTTATTCAGGAACCATTGCGCCATATCGGTACAGGTATCTGGGGAGTTATCATTCTTTACTCACTAGGTAACTTACTATGGTTGTTCGGTATTCACCAATCAGTTATTTACAGTTCAATCCTAGAACCATTGTTGATTATTAATATTACTCAAAACATTGCCGCATATAATGCTGGTAAAGCTATTCCTAATATTATCAACGTTTCCCAAGTTCAAACATACGGTTTAATGGGTGGTTCAGGATCAACACTTTGTTTACTAGTTGCAACATTCTTAGTCGGACATAGCGCCGTTACAAAGAACGTTTCAAAATTGTCAATTGCTCCTGGTATTTTCAATATCAATGAGCCCGTTATTTTCGGATATCCAATTGTTTATAACGTCGCTTTAGCTATTCCATTTGTACTTGTACCAGTTATGGGATTAGTAATCAGTTACGTTACAACAACATTAGGTTGGATGAATCCTTGTGTTATTCAAGTTCCATGGACGACACCAATTGGATTCAGTGCATTTCTAGCTACCGCCGGTGATTGGCGTGCAGTTGTCATTCAATTGATCACATTTGTCTTGGGCGTTTTGGTTTATATTCCATTCGTCATGATTAATGATAAAGTTCTTAAGAAGGAAAATGATAACGCCGCTGTTGCAGGTGATGTTCAAGAGGCATAGGTTAGAAAAATAATCCTCTCCATTAATTTGGAGGGGATTATTTTGATTAGGGATTTTTTAGTCAAAGAACGTGTATCATATTAGGTAAAAGATGATTATGGAGGAATTAATATGACAGACCGAATTGAATTATCAGCTTGCACTTCCATCATGGTTGGTAAGAAAGCTTCTATGGATGGTGCCACATATATTTCTAGAAATGAGGATCGTCTCAATGCAATTTATCCTAAACGTGTGATTGTACAACCTGCAGTTTCAAATCGCCATGAGACTTATGTTTCAGCTTATAACAAGATGACAATGCCTTATCCAGAAAGTGGTTATCGTTATACGTCGACACCAAGTGTCGATCAAACTACTGGTCCTAATGAAGAAGACGGCTTCAATGAGAAAAATGTTGGAATGAGCGCTACTGAAAGTGTTTATGCTAATGAAAAAGTTTTGGCTTGCGATCCTTATGTGAAAAATGGTCTAGCTGAGGATTCATTGGCAACGTTGGTTTTGCCATATATTGATTCTGCCCGCGAGGGTGTGAAGTATTTGGGTAAACTAGTTGCTGAGTATGGATCAACAGAAGGAAATGGTCTTCAATTCAACGATAAAGATGAAGTTTGGTATATGGAAGTTGTTACCGGACATCAATGGGTTGCGGTTCGTATTCCTGATGATAGTTATGCAGTAGCTGCCAATCAAGTTGCAATCCAAGATATTGATTTTGAAGACTCAGACAATTATATGTGGGCTGATGGAATTCAGAATTTTGTTGAAAAAAATAATTTGAATCCTGATTTTGATCGTTGGGATTTCAGACATATTTTTGGAACAGACACTGAAAAAGATCACCATTACAATACGCCTAGAGTTTGGTTTGCCCAGAGTTTTCTTAATCCCTCCATTGAACAAGATCCAGAATCAGCTGAAATTCCTTTCATTAGAAAACCCGAAAGAAAAATTACAGTAGAGGATATTCAATATATTTTGAAGTCACACTATAATGAAACTAAATATGATCCACTGGGCAGTGGCAATGAACATGACAAAAAGACTTATCGAGCAATTTCATTATCAAGAACAGCCAATTCACATATTTTACAAATGCGAGATTCTGATAAAAATGGAGCTGCTGGAGTAGAGTGGACTGGCTTTGGTATTCCTAGCTTCTGTCCGCAAGTGCCATTCTTTACTAATGCTAAAGAAATTGACGAGTCATACAGTTATACACCTGAGAAGCTGGATTTGAAGAGTGCTTATTGGTTGTACACGACTTTAGCAATGGTAGTAGAAAGCCATTATGCAGAATTTGTGGAACAAAATTTGGATTATCAAAAATCGTTGTCACAATGGGCCAGAGAAAAGATTGCTGAAGTAGATAAAAAAGCCGAGTCCATGACGGGATCAGCTTTGACTGACTATTTAACAGAACAAAACAAACAGATTGCTAAGCATTATAATGATGCGGCAAGAACACACTTAGCAGACTTAGTGACACAAGGTGCTGAGTTAAGTAAATTAACATTTAAAATGGACCCTAATCTTTAAATAAGAGGAAAAACAATGAAAAGACATACCCATTCGGCCTGTACTTCAATCATGGTAGGAAGAAAAGCCTCTATTGACGGATCGAGTTATATTGCTCGAAATGAGGATAACTTTTTTGCCATCTGGCCAAAGAAATTTTATATTCAAAAAGCAATGATTAACGATGGAAAAGTTTATACTTCAGCAAATAATAATTTTTCGTTACCCTTACCAAAGAAAGCCTATCGATACAGTACTTCACCTGATGCCAATCCCGTTGAAGGACTGTATGAAGAGGATGGTATCAATGAGAAAAACGTCGGGATGAGTGCAACTGAAAGCGTCACGGCTAATGAAAAAGTTTTGGCCTATGATCCTTTAGTTGAGGATGGAATTGCTGAAGACTCAATCACAACTGTTGTCTTGCCTTATATTGACTCTGCTCGTGAAGGAGTTGAGCGTTTAGGTGAAATAATTTCCAAATATGGTTCTGCGGAAAGTAACGGGATAGAATTCTTTGATGAAAAAGAAATTTGGTATATGGAAGTGGCTACGGGACATCAATGGGTAGCAATTAGAATTCCTGATGACTGTTATGTTGTAGCTGCCAATCAAATTGGAATTGAAGATATAGACTTTACAGATACCAATAATTATTTATGGTCAGATGGAATTGATGAATTTGTAGAAAAGTATCAGTTGAATCCTGATTTTAATCGTTGGGATTTTAGGCATATCTTTGGAACTAATACGAAAAAAGATCGTCATTACAACACGCCGCGTGTTTGGTATGGTCAAAAAACTTTGAATCCTAGTATTGAACAGGATCCAGAATCTTCTGAGTTACCATTTTTAAGAAAAGCTGAAAAGAAAATTTCAGTGGAGGATATCCAATCAATTTTGTCCTCACATTATAATGAAACACAATTTGATCCATTGGGTAGCGGAAGTGAAGAAGATAAGAAGAGATATCGAGCTATTTCACTTTCGAGAACTGAAAATTCACATATTCTACAATTACGCCATAATAATTCAAAGAATCAGGCAATCGAATGGAAAGCACTGGGAGTTCCTAGCTTTAGCCCATATGTTCCATTCTTTACCAATGCGAATACGATTGATGAATCATATGGCTATGCACCTGAGAAATTAGATTTGAAGAGTGCTTACTGGTTGTATGAAACTTTGAATATGGTTGTCGAGAGTCATTATTCTGATTTTGTGGAGCTCAACCTCGATTATCAAAAAGAACTATCGTCATGGGCTAGAAGACGTATTTTTGAAGTCGATGAGCAAGCTCAAAAATTATCCGGTTCAAAACTAACTGATTATTTAACAGAACAGAATAGACAAATTGCTGAGCATTTTAATAAAGAAACTAAGGTACATTTAGATGATTTAATAACTAAAGGTGCAGAATTATCAAAATTGACTTTTAAGATGGATCCAAATTTGTAGATAAATTTAGGCATAAAATAATAGTACCCTGATAGAATTCCTAAACGAGTTTTATCAGGGTATTATTATTTTATGCTAATTAAACATAGAAAAGAAATCAGATTTATACTACAAAATTAATCTATTTTTTTGCATAACTTATTAATATAACACAATTAAAACGCTTTCTCACTATTTTTTTGCTATATCATGAGCTTTTTTTCCCAAAAGTGACAATTTATGCCCTATAATAGACATTGGGATGTTTTCGTTTAAGGAATCAAATCAATGAAAGGTAGCGAAGGTATGCAGGTATATAAAAATTCTGAAGAATTGATAGACCAAATCAAAGAGAGTTATCATAAATTCATTGATGAATATGAGGGTATAACAGATGATGTTGCCGATGAAAGAATTGAGCAAGTGGATAAAACTCCACGTGAAATGCTCTCATATCAAGTCGGATGGATTAATATGATTTTATCATGGGAAAAAGCTGAGGCCGGTGGTGAAAATATCACAACCCCAACTCCCGGATATAAGTGGGATCAAATGCGTCAGTTATACCATGATTTCAATATTAAATATGGTTCAAATGGTTTAGGCAATGAAGAAGAGGAATTAAGTAGTACTGTTGATGAATTAATTTCTTGGATAGAAAATATGACACATGATGAACTGTTCAAACCAGGTGAGCGTAAGTGGGCTACAACGAAAGCCATGTGGCCAGTCGCAAAGTGGATCAGAATTAACGCTGTGTCACCATTCAATAACTATAGTAGACAAGTTAGAAAATGGAAGAACTTTAATTTAAGAGATAAGAAAACTGTTAATTCATAATTGAATTGATAAACAATTAAGTGTTTTGTAATTATTAGATAATTGTCTGATAGTTATAGAACACTTTTTTTGATGTAAACAAAAAAGTAGATCCAATAACTTTAAATTATTGAATCTACCGTTTTTAATCTGAAACTAAATATACTTTGTCTCATTCTTTACAAACCGAAATCTATTAGGAAATAACCAATTGTTCCAATTATAATTAACATTGTAAAGTTTATAATTGTGAAATACATGAGATATTTTCCTGGATTTTTCTTAAAGAAAAATCGATATTGTTTAAATGCCAACAAGTTAGCTAAAGAACCAACGACCGTTCCTAATCCACCAATATTCGTACCTAAAAAAATGGCGTGAACATATTTTGAGAATTTGGAAACCAAAATTGTTGTTGGAACATTACTAATGAATTGACTAGTGATTATTGAAGTTAAGTAAGTGCTAGTTCTTGTTTGAATAAATTGTTGCAAATTGTTAACAATTGCTGGTTCACGATTGATATTACCAACGGCAATGAAAAAGCACATAAAAATAAGTACGATTGAATAGTCAACTGATTGTAAAATATGTGGATTAATAAAAATTACCAATAATAAAGCAGCAATCAATGAGCCCCACATTGGAATCACAGAAAAAATTCCTAGGAAAATAACAATTGTGACAGCCACAGTTAATGATAAACTAGGTATGTTTAATTCAACAGCAGGTAATTCAGTTAGCTCGATTGGATCCTCTGGAAAAAAACGAGTTGCTAGAAAAACCGCCAAAAATGTAACAATCGTTATCGGAGTAGACATAATAAAGAATTGTTTAATACCTAGGTTAAAGTGTGTCAATAGGAATAAATTGTGGGTATTTCCAAATGGAGTAAACATACTTCCAAGATTAGCAGCCATCGCAATTATAATGACTGGAAAGATTGGATTTACCTTAATATGTTTGGAAAGTTGGTAAAACAGTGGAACTAAGGTTAAAATTGTAACATCATTAGTTAAGAACATAGCTCCAAAAAAAGCTAGTGAGGCTAACATAAATATCATTTGTCGTGTAGTTTTCGCTTTATGCGTCATATACGCGGCGTAATACTTTAGAAAGTCCAAATAGTCATAGATTTGGATTATAATCATCATAGATAACAGTGAAGCAAGTGTCTTCCAATTAATGTCCATCAATTGAGGTGGACTAATGAAGATTGAGGTGAGAATCGCCGCTGCCCCAGCGATCCAAAGCACCCTATCTGAAAATACACGTTTTAATACAGCCATTTACGTTTTCCCCTACAAAAAAGAAGTACCTTATATAGTATAAAGATAAAAGTAACGTTAAAAAAGATAATTATGCAAAAAATGACGAATTATTTTTGAAAAGTTAATTTCTAAAAGATTTAATTTCATAAAAAGCACAATACATCTTAACCTAAGTATACTAAATGTCAATTATGAGGAGTGGTAATATATGCAAATAATTTTATCAATTTTACTATTTATTGTAGGAATTGCTGTCATGGCAATTTCTTTCAAGGCAAAAAGGGAACTAATCTATTACTTACTCTTAATTATTGGTTTAATTTTATTTTTCGTAGGTATACATGTAATCTTTCCTAAGTAATTAGTGCCAAGTAGATTACGGACTGATATAATTTAGTCGTATCAAATAGGGGAGGTAATTTCCATGATTTTAAGGAAAACATCCCTGTTAGTATTAGTTTCAATTATTTTAAGCGTGATTGAAATGACCGTGGATCCAGCCTTTATCCTGGGCCGAGTTTCACTGATATTATCAGGAATATTGATGTTTTTATTGTCATTGCTATTTGTGAGACGTTTGTGGAGATACGCAAACTAAAAATAAACTATGATCAAAAAAGGAATCATATCCAATTATTTGGAAATGATTCCTTTTTTGAAGTGTAATTAAATTAATTAATAATCCCCATCAGCAATCTTCTCAAGAGTAGTTTTTGATGGAATAAAGAACAAATTACCAGTAATAGGGGTACTAAAATCAAGTAAGCGATCACTCTTAGTGAACATATTAGTCAACATACGATTAGTAATAGCAAAATCCTTTGAGTAGCCGATAAAGTAGGTCCCTGTAATATCCTTAGCCGGATCGGAGAATGGGACATTCATTCTGACAATTTTGTGTTCAACTCCACCTTCCTCATCTTTTGAGGCAACATTGTGAGCATTGGGAAGTTTTTCTTCATCAGGTAATTCACGATCGGAAAATTTATGACGACCGATAGCTTTTTCCTGATCTTCAGTCTTTAATTTTTTCCAAGCTTCCATATTATGAATGTATTTTTGAGCAAATGCATAGGAACCATTTTCAAATTCAGGATCTTCTTTGTTATCAATCAAGGTATAGTCCATAGAATCAATTCCGGCCGGGTTCTCGGTTCCGTCGATGAAACCAATAATGGCACGACCTTCAATGTATCTGAAACCGTGAGTTTCATCTTCAACAGTAGTGATTGGTCGTAGAATACCCATGAATTGATCCATTAATTCGTAGCAAACTGCCATTTTCTTAGAACGAACATGGATAAAAATATCACCTGGTGTTGAAACAGCAGTGTATTTAGGTCCCTTGATCTCTTTGAAATTTTCTAATTCTTTTGGTTTTGGAGCGTCGGGAAAGAGATGATCCCAAGCATCTGATCCAAATCCCCACGCAATATGTGCTTGAGCCTCAGGATCACGGATTCTCATACTATTGATAATTGAGTTAGACATGTCAGAAAATTCAGCGATTGCATCTTTTTCCGTCTTTAAATCTTGGCGTTTCAACATTAAAGTAGTAAAGATGACACTTTCGCCGGCATCTTTATAAACGTCTTGAGCTTTTTTAATATCGATTGTCATGAAATTTTCCTCCAGAATTTATAATTACACAGTTAGCTTATCATATTGAAAATGAAAGGGTTATTATTAAAATCCATAAAATAAAATTCTTGATAATGTTAAAAAATTAGAGAATAATAACTTGCGTAAGATCGTTGAAAGGAAGAACAAATATATGTGTACGAGTCTTAGTCTAGAAGCCTTAGATGGTTCAAAATTTTTAGCCAGAACAATGGATTTCGCCTTTGAATTGAATGGTCGTCCAACATTTTTGCCAGAACAATATCAATGGATTTCTTCATATGATAAGAAAGCCTATGTTGCTGATTATGCTATCGTGGGAACTGGTGCCAAGTATGGCAATAACTATATGGTCGCTGATGGATTCAATGAATACGGATTGTCAGCCGCTGAATTGTACTTTGCCAATGCCGCAAAGTATGAGAAAAAGCCAGTTGAAGGGGAAATTAATTTAGTTGCTGAAGAATTTATCCTCTGGGCCTTAGGAAATAATAAATCTATTGAAGATTTGAAAGAGAATCTCAAAAAAGTACATCTGATCGAATCAGATCGTGGTGTAATGCAAGCCAATCAACCATTGCATTGGATTTTCAGTGATGCAACAGGAGCTACCTATATTCTTGAACCAGAAGGTAATGGATTGACCTTACAAGAAGATAAAGTGGGCGTTTTGACTAATACTCCTGATTACAATTGGCATAAGACTAATTTGGCTAATTATTTGGGTGCTCAGACAACCAATTTTGGTGCGAAAAAATTTGGTAATCAAGAAGTTATTCCATTAGGCCAAAATGGAACCTTTAGACTCCCAGGTGGATACACAGCAGTTGATCGCTTCGTCAGAACAGCCTTCATACGTGAAGTGACCGAGACCCCTAAAGATAATCAACAAGCCGTTAACACAATTTTGCATATGCTTGATAGTGTAACCATCCCCAAGGGTGTCAACATCAAAGGCAACGGAGAAGCCAGTTACACACAATATCAGACCGTGCTTGATTTGACTAATCTCGTAATGTATTTTGTGCCATATGACAATAGAACAGTTTATTCAGTCAAAATGACAAATGATTTAATCAAGAATCAAAAAGAACCTAAAGAATTTCCAGTTAAAATGGAACAAGATTTTCAGACCTTGAACTAATTAATAGAAATCACGCAATTTAGAATCCAGTGTAGCAACTATCAAAGTTTGCTTACACTGGATTTTTTAGTTGTTTGATGAGAAAAGATAGTTTATTCTATTTTGGTATGTAATTAATTAAATTAATAAGATATAATCAAATTAAGAGATAGATACCATATTTTTAAATGGTACGACCCAATTAAGAAATGAGGCAAAAAATGGCTGATTTAGTTTATCAAAAAATAGTGACATCTTTAAAAAAAGCAATTAATGCAGGAGAATTTTCAGACATGCGTTTACCCGATGAAAGGTCGCTTGCGGAAAGCTACAGTGTCAGTCGAAGCTCTGTTAAGCGTGCTTTAGGATTGATGGCAGACCAGGGCATAATTTTTAAAAAAAGAGGTTCAGGAACATTCGTCAATCCTTTGTATTTAAAACAGGATTCTTATTTTAATTACAGTGGTAAGAATTTGGGAATTACTGATAGTTTTCAAGCTAATGGACAAAGACCGGGAATCAAAGTCTTGAAATTCGATGTCGTACATCCCAACAAAGATCTTCAGGACAATTTATTTTTGAAACCAACCGAATTTGTTTATTCATTCAAGCGTCTGCGTTTATTGGACGATGTTCCTTTTATGATTGAGACAGGTTATATTCCGATAAAATTGGCTCCAGAATTGTCTGAGCAAATTGCTTCCGAATCTATCTTTAATTATGTAGAGTCTGAGTTAGGAAAAGAAGTCAATAAAACTTATCTGACAATTTCCGCTGAACCATCTGACGAAGAGGGCAAAAACTTGCTGCATCTTAAGCCAATCGAACCGGTTGGTATCATGGAAGGTATTTTCTTCTTGGACGATGGAACTCCGTTTGAGTTCTCAACCATGAAGCTTCACTATAAGTATTTCAAATATAATTCATTTGTGGATGCTAATAAGTAAGTGTTTTCAATAATTGGTGCGACCCAATTATAAAAGTGGTTGACTTTTATTTGAATTTTGGTTATGATTAGAATGTAAAAACGTAAGGAGTGTGCTGGTAATGACTGATTACTCATCAAAAGAATATTTAGACTTAATTGATAAATATTGGCGTGCAGCCAATTATGTTTCTGTTGGACAATTGTATTTAAAAGATAATCCTTTATTAAAACGTGAATTAAAAGCTTCCGATGTTAAGGTTCACCCAATCGGACATTGGGGAACTATCGCTGGTCAAAACTTCATTTATGCACATTTGAATCGTGCTATTAATAAGTATGGTTTGAAGATGTTCTATATCGAAGGCCCAGGACATGGTGGGCAAGTTATGGTTTCAAACTCATACCTAGATGGTAGTTATACTGAGATTTATCCAGAAATTACTCAAGATACAAAGGGTATGCAAAAATTATTTAAACAATTCTCATTCCCAGGTGGTGTTGCATCTCATGCCGCTCCTGAGACACCAGGATCAATGCATGAAGGTGGAGAATTAGGTTATTCTCTATCACATGGTGTTGGTGCAATTCTTGATAATCCTGATGAAATTGCTGCTGTAGTTATTGGTGATGGTGAATCAGAAACTGGTCCTTTGGCTGCTTCATGGTTCTCTAACACATTCATTAACCCAGTTAATGATGGTGCTGTTTTGCCAATTCTTAACCTTAATGGATTCAAGATTTCTAACCCAACAATCTTGTCACGTAAGAGTGATGAAGATCTAACTAAGTACTTTGAAGGTATGGGTTGGGATCCAATGTTCGTTGAAGGTACAGATCCACAAAAGATGCATCCAGAAATGGCTAAGACTATGGATGAAGCTATTGAAAAGATCAAGTCAATTCAAGAAGAGGCTAGAAAACATCCAGCTTCTGAAGCTAAGATGCCTAAGTGGCCTGTTATCATCTTCCGTGCACCTAAGGGCTGGACTGGTCCTAAGACTTGGGATGGCGAACCTATTGAAGGTTCATTCAGAGCTCACCAAATTCCAATTCCTGTTGACCAAAATGACATGGAACACGCTGATAAATTAGTTGAATGGTTGAAGTCATACAAACCTGATGAACTATTTGATGAAAATGGTAAGTTGAGAAGCGACATTGCTGCAATTACACCTAAGGGTCAAAACAGAATGGCCATGAACCCAATCGTTAACGGTGGGGTTGATCCTAAACCATTAGATCTTCCAGATTACAAGAACTATGCTTTGAAGTTTGACAAACCAGGTACAAAGACAGCTCAAGATATGATCGAACTAGGTAAGTACTTAGGCGATGTTATCAAGAAGAACGAAAAGACATTCAGATTATTTGGACCTGATGAAACAATGTCAAACCGTCTTTATGGCGCATTTGATGCTAGTCCTCGTCAATGGATGGAACCAGTTAAAGAACCTAATGATCAATATGAAGCACCAGTTGGTCGTATCATTGATTCACAACTTTCAGAACATCAAGCTGAAGGATTCAACGAAGGTTATACTTTGACAGGTCGTCATGGTATGTTTGCTAGTTACGAAGCTTTCTTGAGAGTTGTCGATTCAATGTTGACACAACACTTCAAGTGGTTGAGAAAAGCTAATGAATTGAAGTGGAGAAACAAGTACCCATCACTCAATGTCATTGCTACATCAACAGCTTTCCAACAAGATCACAATGGTTATACTCACCAAGATCCAGGTATCATTACACACTTGGCTGAAAAGAAACCCGAATATATTCGTGAATACTTCCCAGCTGACACAAACTCATTGCTTGCTGTAATGCCTAAGATCTTAGACGACCAAGAAAAGATCAATTTGTTGGTAACTTCAAAACAACCAAGATTACAATTCTTCTCAATTGAAGAAGGACAAGAATTAGCTGATAAGGGACTTAAGGTAATTGACTGGGCATCAAATGACAATGGCGATCCAGATATCGTGATTGCTTCAGCTGGTACTGAACCAAACCTTGAATCACTTGCTGCTATCAGTATCTTGAGAAAAGAAAAACCAGACATCAAGATCAGATATGTCAACGTCGTTGACCTCTTGAAGTTGAGATCACCAAAGGTAGACCCACGTGGTTTAACTGATGAACAATTCAACGAAATCTTCACAGTTGATAGACCAGTCTTGTTCGCCTTCCATGGCTTTGAAGACATTATCAAGGATATCTTCTTTGATCGTGCAAACCATAATCTATACGTTCATGGTTACCGTGAAAACGGTGATATCACAACACCATTCGATATGCGTGTAGTCAATGAAATGGATAGATTCCACTTGGCTGAAGAAGCTGCCGTTGCTGTTCAAGGTGATGCTGCTAGTGACTTCGCCGATAAGATGGAAAAAGAAGTTGAAAAACATAACAAGTACATCCGTGAGTATGGTGATGATTTGCCAGAAGTAAAGGATTGGACTTGGAGCGACTAGATAATAAAATTCATTTAAGAATAAAACCGTTTGTTAAGACAAGAGAGCAGACTATAAAGTAGTCAGCTTTCGAGCATAAAAATAAGGCAAGGTAATCGTATTTTGATTACCTTGCCTTATTTACTTTAAGTGGAAAATTATGTTTCGTATTTACATAAATAAATATTTTTACCAGATTTTGATTTTGAAGATTTCTTTGATTCCCGATAAGACAAATGTTGGTAAAGCTGGGATGAAGATAACCATTAAATAAACGATAATAGGCAATTGAGCTGTTCCCATAACCGTATTGAAGAATGGAATAGTCGTCACCAGAATTGATGAGACCCCAGCGAATAAAACAGCTGCTAGTAAATGTTTATTTTCGAAAGGATTTCTTCTAAAAATTGTTTTGGAACTTCTAGCATCAAAAACGTGCCACAGTTGTCCAAAGACTAAAGTCAAGAAAGCCACAGTCTGAGCTTGATTGCTCGTAGCGCCCATTCTTGCAGCCCAGATAAACGCCAGATAAACCATCATTCCCATGACAGTTCCCCGAATCAAGACTCTTGACCAAGTATTATTGGCTAAGATTGATTCATTCACATCACGCGGTTTTTCTTTCATAATATCTGATTCAGCGACATCATAACCTAAGGCAAACGATGGAATCGAGTCACTGATCATATTGACCCATAAGACCATCAAGGCACTAAGCGTTGCGGTTTCACCCGGGACTTGCCCAATAGTTTGAGTCAAGAATAAACCGAATAACAGTGATGAAACTTCAGCCACATTAGTAGTCAATTCATGACGCATGAAATTTTTGATATTAGCGTAAATCATTCGACCATTACGAACAGATTTTTCAATAGTCGTAAATTTGTCATCTAGTAAAATTAAATCGGCTGAATCTTTTGTAACCTCAGTACCAGTGATTCCCATAGCAATACCGATGTCGGCCGCTTTTAGAGCAGGAGCATCGTTAACACCATCACCAGTCATAGCTACGATTTGTTTGTGTTTTTGTAATTGACGAATAATTCTTTGCTTGTGCTCTGGAGTAACTCGAGCGTAAATATTAGTTCCAATGACAACATTGAAAAGTTGGTCATCAGTCATCTCTTCAATCTCACTACCCTCAATTACACGAGCATTTTTATCTTTAACGATTCCTAAATCGTAGGCAATCGCTCTAGCTGTTTGCGCATGATCACCAGTAATCATCACGACCTCAATTTTAGCTTCGTTTAATGTTTTGACTGAAGCTTTAACCTCTGGCCTGGGAGGATCAATTATACCGGCTACACCAACAGTGGTTAAATTTTGTTCTAATTCTTCAACACTGCTAGTTTGCGCTTGGTGTTTAGTAATATCACGGTATGCGACAGCAATTGTTCTTAAGGCTTGCTTAGCGTAATCGTCAATGATTTTTTCAAAGTTTTGACTGCGAGAACTTTCAACTAATTTACCATCTAGAAGTAACTGTTGACTATTCTGTAAAAGAACATCAGGAGCGCCTTTAGTATAGAGACGATAACCTTTGTCAGTTTCGACAACGACACTCATCATTTTTCGGTCACTGGTAAATGGGAGCGTTCGTATGATTTTATTTTTCAATAAAAGCGATTCTTTAGTGACACCAGCCTTTTGTCCCAAGACATTTAAGGCGATTTCAGTAGGATTACCAAAGGGCTTGAAGACTCCATCCTCTTCTTTGACACTTGCTTCATTGACTAAGACAGCCCCAATTAGGAAAGCTGAATCAAGATTAACTACTGATGAACTGTCACTGATAATATCCCCTTCTGGCGTATAACCACGACCCTTTACATCATAGGAATTTGTTCCATCGTAAAAGTTAGTTACAGTCATCTGGTTTTGAGTCAGAGTACCAGTTTTATCGGAAGAAATATAAGAGGTACTACCAAGAGTTTCAACACTATTCAGTGATTTGACCAGACCGTTGTTCAGGGCCGTCTTAGTAGCGCCAATAGTCAAGACGATTGATAAAACAATCGGCATGGCGTCGGGAATTGAGGCAACTGCTAAGGAAATCGAGGTTGACAAAACAGAGCTTATTGAAGCAACACTGAGTTCTCCAGCTTTGATAATGCCAACGATAATAGTTAATAAGACAATTCCAGCAGAAACTTTCATTAAACTACTGGTTAGTTTTTTGATAGTAGTTTGGAGTGGGGAGGCTTTTTTGTCAGTGTTTTGTAACATGGAGGCAATATTACCTAATTCGGTGTTGTCACCGATTCCCACGACAATTCCCACACCCTGACCGTTAGAGACAGTTGATCCGGAATAACCCATATTGGAACGGTCAGCTAATTGAGTATCCTTAGAAATAGCAGCCGTATCTTTTGAAATGGCATCTGCTTCACCAGTCAAATGGGATTCAATCACTTGAAGCTCGGAACTTTTGATCCACCGCACATCGGCTTCAACGAAATCTCCCATTTTTACTTTGATAAGATCACCAACGACAATATCTTTGGTCGGGATTGTTTGCCATTCTTCGTTTCTTAAGACAACGGTAGTTCGATCATCCATTTCTTTTAAAGCATCAAGACTTTTCTTGGTGCTCATTTCTTGAAAGAAGACGATTGAGGCATTGATGATTACTAAAATTAAGATGGCAATTGCCTCATAGAGTGCTTCTTTTCCATGCTTTACGTTGTTTTGAAAATTGAAAGCATAGAATGAACTTAAGAGTGACAGAAGGATTGCACCTAAAAGTACAATAACGATTGGCTCCTGAAATCCTTTGAGAAAAATTTTCCAAGCGGGAGTATCCTTTTTCTCATTTAGTTCATTGGTACCGTATAATTTGCGATTTTCTTGGACTTGTTCGTTCGTAAGGCCAACATTTGAATCGACTAATAGCTTATCTAAAACATCGTCAGTTGTTAGTTGATAGAATTTGGTCAGAAAATCAGTCCTTTCTTAATATTTGATAATATCGCCTATATACAATTTATCATAGGATATATATACCATGTCAATTCAGGCGCCTATTGGATTAGATGGAATCTTGTAGATTTCTAATCAAAAATGAAAGTATTGTTGTTCACATATACGTAACAACTGTACAGAAATGCCGACACGGAGGCGTTTGTAATACAAATAAATTTAAAAATAATTGAATAAGTTTCATTCTAATTTAATTTCATTTTCGTTTAAGCAATCTGTCGATATTTTCTAAAGCCTTAGTCGCAGTTGGATTTGATTTTTAATTCTTTCTAAGAAAATGTTGTCAATTATTAGAGCTATTTTTTACGATAGGAAAATGGCTGAAAGTAGCGATCTAACGGCTTGTAAATCACTTTTGACCATGGTATTCTCATCTGTGGACAAAAGGAAATAAACTAAAAAACACTTAAGGGGTGGATGTTATGACAACAAGAAATGTAAAATTTATGAAGGTAGCACTGATGGCGGTAGTAGTCATGTTGTTAATGGTTTTGGTCGCTTTACAAAGCCGATACATCATTCCCGTTGCTGCTTTTGTAGCAATTGTTTTGGCAGTTTATTCAGAAGACAATCTTGCTAAGAAACATACATTTAAATATATAGACTAATTCAAAAGAGTATAGCGCGGGATGCAGTTAAACATTGCTTCTTTCGTTGAAATTGGTAGCGGCAGTGATCGAATTATGATTGCTGTCGCTATTTGTGTTGTGAAATAGTCGTTTTTTGAGAAAAAACTCTAAATTCTTATATTGGTGCTATAATTATTCTAATTAATTAAGGGGGCCGTTTTAATTGAAAATGGGGCAAAAAAATTGGGGTAAATTGATTATTGCTTTAGGCTTGTCACTTTCTATTTTGGGAACTAGTACCACAGTTCATGCTCAAACTAGTGCAGCTTCCTTAGGTGATGAGATGGAATCTTCTACCTCGGAAGTGAAGTATTCAGGAATTGACGGAACTTGTCAGTGGTATATTTCAGATGATGACACGCTTCATATCGAAAGTGGAACGTTACAAGCAGGTTCATTGGGGAAGTCCTTAACTTCAAACGAAAATGAATATCCTAATGTTAAATTCGACAGTATTAAACAAGATATTAAAAAAATTTCGATTGATGGGAACGTTATTTTACCAGCTAATTCTTCTTGGCTATTTACTGGTATAGGTAATAATACTAACGGTATCTCCGGTATAACAGAAATTAAAAATGGCGAAAGATTGAATACTAGTAACGTAACTAATATGAGTCATATGTTTGATGGTTTGGGTAATTTGACTGTTTTAGATGTTTCGACTTGGGATATTTCCCATGTGTCCAATATGAGTTATATGTTTAGTGATACTGGATTGTCGTTGATTGATGTTTCAACTTGGGATACTGGCAATGTTTTAAATATGCGCCATATGTTCAGTGCCGATAATACGACTTCTAATTTACAGCAACTGGATGTTTCCAACTGGAATGTAAGTAATGTTTCTGATATGTCAGCTATGTTTATGAAAGATCAACAATTGAAGGTATTAGATATTTCCAATTGGGACGTTCACAAAGTAATTAAGATGAATGATATGTTCAGTGGAGCCAGTGGACTGAGAAAACTTGATTTCAGTAAATGGCAAAGCAATGCAAAAACAACCGGTTTTTTGACAGGGACTAATCTGAATAGGATAAGATTGTCAGCAAATTTTCATCTTAAGAATTCTGGCTTAGGTCAGGATACAAGTGGGAATACAAACCATAAAGAATGGCTAGTGACGAAGAAAGGCAATAAATCAATCATTAGTAGCAAAAAGTTACTCAAAGGTAAATATTTGAGTTGGGCCATTAATGCAAAGGGCATTGAAATTTTTGATGTGAATATTCCTAATAATTTAAATAAGACTATCTTGAATAAGAACGTTAAAGGTAGCGTAAAAAATGGTATTGCCACTTTAACAATCAAGGTTCCTGAAAGAAATGGTTATAAAGCTAATAAATCACTTTTAACTTTCACAGTTAATGTTGATAAATTACAAGCAAGCAAAGGTAAGTATGTTATTACTTCACCAGAGAAAGTGACATATAAAAAAGTTGCTGCAACTAAGAAAGTTAATCAATTAGTGGCAACAAGACCTCAGAGAAAAGTCACGACGCTCTTTGACAACGATACGAAAGCTTTGAGTAACTCGCTAACTTCTGCTACTAATTGGTTTAGCGATAGGCAAATGAAGTTAAAAGGGGTAACTTATTATCGAGTTGCTACCGATAGATGGGTTAAATCGGGCGATGTCTATACCTATGAACCACAGAGTGCAACCATTAAAACAGGCGATTTGGATCAGGTTGTTATGAATTCTCAAGGTCAGGTTATTAATAATCGTAAATTGGATTCTGAAACTACTTGGAAAACGGATCGTTTGGCTAATATTAATGGGAAAACTTATTATCGAGTCGCCACAAATGAGTTCGTACCAACCAATGATGTAACAATCGTTTGAAATTAGTTTTCATTATTTTGGATTGGATGATGGTTATATTGTTCATTTATTTACAAATTATAAAAAATAACCTCTATTTATTAAGTTTCACCGATTTTAAGAATCGTTTTGAACTTTAAATAGAGGCTATTTTTGTTTTTGAGTTACTTGAAATAATTTAATGCTAGTCAGCATATGGTAATGCGTCGTTATCAACGTCTTGTCGATTTAATAGTAAAATGTTTTCACCTTGTGCTTTGCGACGGTCGATATCCTTTTCTCCCCAAAGACAGAGTTCTTCGAGAATTTTGTTGAGTGATTGGCCGTAATCAGTTAATGAATATTCCACTTTAGGCGGAATTTGATTGTATACTTTACGATTAACGATGCCGTCATCTTCTAATTCACGTAGCTGTTGTGTTAACATTTTTTGCGTAATATTAGGGATAGCGCGTCGTAATTGGCCGGTACGCATGATGCCTAATTTGAGATGGCAGAGGATAATTGGTTTCCATTTTCCACCAATAATTCTCATGGTATTTTCAACGCCAATATTATAAATTGTTTGCCTCATTATGACCTCCATAGTGGTTGTATAGTACCACCATAATTTAGTCGTAGCAATTTTCTAGGTCTAAAGTTGGTGCAGTTCTTTTTTCAAGACGCATTAGAAAACCAATTAAGATGATTCCAACGATTAGCATACCAATTCCTAACCAAGGTGTGTTAACTAATTGATTATGGGCCACTGCTTGTCCATCAAGGGCTGATCCTAAAGTGATTCCGACATTGAATGCTGAAATGTTCAAAGCGGAAGCTAATGGAACTTCGTCAGGGGTATATTTTTCAGCCAATTGAACTATATACAATTGAAGTCCGGGTACGTTCATGAGTGCAAAGAGTCCAAGTAATAAGACAGCCAATAAACCTAAGAAATGCAAATTAATAGTTAGGCGCATTACGATTAAAGCAATTCCTAATCCGATAAACATTTTCAAAAGGGCAAAGAGAGGTTTCTTGTTCGCCCATTTGCCACCAATAGTGTTACCAATAGCTACGGCTATTCCGTAGAAAATTAGGATAATAACAATGGCGCTTTGAGACCAGCCCATATTCTTATTCAAAATTGTCGTCAAATAAGTATAAACTGGGAAAGTTGCCCCATATCCTAAGGCGGTCACTAATAAGATTAAGAGCAATTGAGGTTGTTTCAAGATTTTCCAGATACCCTTGACACTAGTTGGATTTGGCAAAGGCAATTTATTAGGTACTAAGAGCATGTTACTGATCAAACCAATTAATCCTAAAACGATTAGGAAAATAAATGACATCCGCCAATTGAAAGTTTGTCCAATAAAAGTTCCAATTGGAACGCCAGCGATAGTAGCGACCGTTAAGCCAGTAAACATGATGGCAATAGCTGAACCACGTTTATTTGGAGTTACTACATTAGCAGCAATTAATGAAGCGATGGTCATAAAAATTCCATGTGACAGAGCGGTGATGATTCGGCCTGCCAAAAGGATTGTAAAGTTGGGCGCGAAGGTCGCCAATAAATTACCGATGATGAAGCTAATCATAATACCAATCAGTAATTTTTTGCGGTCAAAACGGTTGGTTACTAATGCTAGAATCGGAGCTCCAAAAATGATACCTGTGGCATAAATTGAAACTGTCAGTCCACCTTGTGTCAAAGAGATACCAAAGGTTTTGGTTAAAAGTGGGATGATTCCGACGCTGATAAATTCAGTTGATCCAATGGCAAAGGCACTGATTGCCAATGACAAGAGAATCCAAGTTGATGAGACTTTTTTGTTCATAATTTTTCCTCCTTGATTAATGCATGAGTATCATTATATTGCGTTAGGAGAATTAAACAATTACGTACTTTAAAGTGCAGTAGGGACTAAAAAGTACCTATAAGGATTCTGTAAATAAATTAAAATAGTCTAATAAAATTATTGACAGACTAATTATTGAATGTTTTACTAGAGAATGTAAATTGCAAACGAGGAGAACTTTATTATGAAAATTAATAAACGGTTGTCACAGTTAAATAATCAATTTGCCTTTAGCTTTTTCTTTAGATAGCGTTTGTATTCAGTTGCTGGATACGAACGCGGACGTGTTCGTATCTATTGATTGGCTAAAGCTTTTAAATGTGTCGTTAAAGCCAGCGTAGATACAGGGTTAAATCTAGCTGGAGAAAATATTTGGGCCCAAGTATAAAACCAGTTAGATTCGATCTGAATCTAGTTGGCTTTTTTTATATTCTGGGAGGAAATATTTATGAGAAAAATTCTAATTTCAATCACCGCCATAATGGCAATTTTAGTTTTAACAAGTTGTTCCACCAATTCATCAGTGGACAAGAAAACATTAAATGTAGGAATCCTACAAATTGTGCCCCATGGTTCCTTAGATGCCGCTAGAAAGGGATTCAAAGAGGAATTGAATAAAGAGGTTAAGGAACATGATAAGTCGCTTAAAATCAATTACAACTATCAAAATGCTCAAGGCGATCAAGCAAATCTGAGTTCCATGTCACAACAATTAGTTCAAAAAAAAGACGATTTAATTCTAGGAATAGCCACTCCCGCAGCACAGGCGTTAGCTAAAAAAACTAATTCGACCCCAATTGTTGTGACAGCTGTAACCAACTTGCAGAGCGCAGGATTAGTCAAAGATGATAAAAAGCCACAGACCAATGTCACAGGTACAAAGGATCTAGGTCCAGTCGACAAGCAAATAAAACTGTTGACTACTATGACAAAGAGCCAAAAACCTATTGGAGTTTTATATAATTCATCGGAAGAAAATTCCGTATTACAAGTCAAAATGGTTAAGAAGTATGCGAAGAATCATCATTTGAAATTGAATATCGTTAGTGTAACTAGTACCAATGATGTGGCTAGCGCTGTCTCAGGGATGGCTAAGAAAGTCTCAGGAATCTACTTGCCAACGGATAATTTGATGGCTAGTTCGATGAAGACCATTGGTAAAAAAGCGCGTGAAGCTAAGTTACCAGTCGTAACAGGTTCAATTGAAATGGCGGAAGATGGTGGAACGGCTACATATGGGATCAATTATCACGATTTAGGCAAGCAAACCGCTAAAATGGCTTATCAGATTTTGATTGAAAAAAAGAAGCCTCAAGATATGCCAGTTGAAACTTCACATACTTTAAGACTTTATATCAATAAAACTAATGCTAAAGCTATCGGAATCAACCCCGATAAAATTATGAAACCATAGGAGGAAAATATGCTGATATCTAGTTTAGGACAAGGATTATTATGGGCACCGTTAGCTATTGGTGTTTTTATTACATTTAGAATTTTGGATATTCCTGATTTGACCACTGAAGGAAGTTTTCCCTTTGGCGCTGCTGTGACGGTTAGTTTGATGATCAAAGGCCAATCAGCTATCATAGCCACTTTGGCGGGATTTTTTGCAGGGTGTATTGCCGGATTAGTAACGGGAATATTGGATACGAAATTAAGAATTCCGTCACTTCTAGCAGGAATTTTGACAATGACGGGTCTATATTCCATTAACATCCACATTATGGGCAAATCAAATGTTCCGTTATTGAGTCAAAAAATCTTAACAGAATATTTGCCAGCAGGTTTAGATGTCGACTTACAGACGATTGTTTTAGGGCTGATCGTAATTTTTATCGTCATAACACTACTCTTCGGACTCTTTAAAACCCGTTTAGGATTATCTTTAATGGCTACAGGCAATAACAAGAATATGTCGGCTGCCAACGGAATTAATACCGATGGGATGATTATTTTCGGCTACGTTATCTCCAATGGCTTTATCGCTTTGTCAGGGGCTCTGATAGCGCAGAGTAATGGTTATGCCGATATTGGTATGGGTATTGGCACAATCGTTATTGGACTAGCCTCTGTCTTAGTCGGCGAAATTTTCCTACGTAGTCACAACATTTTGACTAGATTATTAGCCATGATCCTAGGAGCAATTATTTACCGATTATTATTAACTTTTGCGATGGGATTAGGTTTCCCGGCTGATGATCTCAAGATTTTATCGGCAATCATTTTAGTGATCGTAATCTGTGTTCCGATTATTCAGAATCGAATCAGAACTAAACGAGAATTGAAAAAATATTTAATACAAGTGGAGGATCAAACTGATGGAAGTCTTACAACTAAAACATCTACAAAAAGTATTCTTTCCCGGGACTAACAATGAGCGTCACGTTTTAAAAAATATTAATCTCAAAATCAACGATGGTGACTTTATTTCAGTTATCGGCAACAATGGGGCGGGTAAGTCTACATTATTGAATACAATTGCTGGTAATTTGCATGTTGACGCTGGTGAAATTGATTTAGTTGATCATGATGTCACAAAAAAATCAATTGCTTACCGTGCACGTTGGATGTCACGAGTCTTTCAAGATCCTAAAACGGGAACGGCAGGAGATTTAACTGTTTTGCAGAACCTGGTACTTGCCCAGAGTCATACCCAAACAATCAGTTTACATTGGTATCAAAAAAAGACTGATCGAAAATCTTTCAGTCAATTATTAAAAGCTTTAAATATGGGCTTAGAAAATTTTTTAGACACACAAGTAAAATATTTATCCGGAGGTCAACGACAAGCACTGTCACTTTTAATGGCTACTTTGAGTAAACCTAAATTGTTATTATTAGATGAACATACAGCGGCGCTTGATCCGAAAACTAGTCAAGAAGTAATGACAATTACTGAAAAAATCGTTCAGGAACAACATTTGACTACGATGATGATCACACACAAAATGTCTGATGCTTTAAAGTATGGCAATCGCTTAATAATGGTTCAGGACGGTCAGATTAAGCTGGATATTAGTGGGAAGCAAAAGGCAACTTTAAAGAAGGAAGACTTGTTAAAAGCGTTTAAATAATTAAAAATAACCAAGCTAATAAACTTATAACAAAAATTAATTGGAAAGCTGGTACGTCGTAATTAATTTGAATCTTTAATTTATTAAAGTCTGTCGGCGCCACGAACCTAACTGTGCCACGTTTACTAGGTAAAAGGTCTTCGACTGAACCGTTTAAGCGAATCTTGGTAAAACGGTATCTGACATAAGGTAGATCGACTACATCTCCTTTTTTAATATTCGCGAGTTCAAAGTAATTCGTCGAGTTTCTAATACCAGGAATTTGTAGGAATTTTTTACCATTGATGTATCCTAAGTGCTGTTTGATTTCGGGCAAATATTTTTGGACCTTTTTGGGAATATATTGGTCGAGGTAGTTTTCAGGGATATTGTGTCTATTGACCATTTTTTCGGTAATTACCAAATTATCTTGGCTAATAAAAGAATTCACTAACGATTTGTTAAAAGATGAATACCATAAACTACCACTTATTAGTGTCACGGATATGACGGCGATTGTGATGCTGAAATGATTATTTTTAATTAAGATTGATAAGGATTTTGCAGCGATAATTGAACTGAATAAAGTTGCAAAGATTAAATTTCTAAAAGGAAATTGAATTACCCCAATAGGAGTATTCTGTAGGAATTTCCAAGGAAAGAAGCTGCTTGACATAATAAAAGTCAAAATTGCTAAGGTAAAGATGGCTTTAGTCGTGAAATCGAATTTCTTAAAAATAATTATTCCTAATAACAAAGCTAATATCAAAATTAGACCAATATTATATATGTGCCCTTCAAATGAACGACCACTTGTGTTGAGAAAACTAGATGTTATTAATGATAAAAGAGACTTGCCCTTTAATGCTTGTTGACCAGGAATGCCGTAATCTTGTGAAAATTCTTCGATGATGAAAGGAACGGTAAAAATTAGCGTTGCAAGAATCGTAGTCCCAACCGCTTTGCCGAAATCAAGTAGGCGGTTTTTGCTTAATTTTACTTTAGGAGAAAAGATTATCAGAATAAGAACGAATATTAAAAGACACATAAAAGTGGTTAAGATATGTGAAAAAATGATTAGAGACATTCCGATAGCCAAAATTTTCCAGTTTTTATTGTCACCGAAAAATAATTCGTAGAATCCTAGAAAACATAGTGGCAAAAAGATAGTGGCTAAATATTCTCCTATTGCGGCTCGAGAGAAGAAGTCAATTAAACGATAAGTGCTGAAATTATAAACGACTGCAAAAATAACAGCCTGAAAAGTGCTGTTAGAGAATTTCTTCATGACGTAGTGACTTATTAAGAAGGAAACGAAGAAATAAAACATTAATCCTAGATAGTAAGCTTGAATCCAACTGGCAGTCAATAATTTAAAAAAGGAAAAGGGAATTAAGGTAATCCATGGATAAAAAATATATTGACCATAACCTATTTTTCCAAAAAAGGATGTCGAAACTCCGGATTGTAGTAGACCGTGTTTGAAATTGTCTGATAATCCGATGATTCTTAAAAAATGATAATAGGTATCGTCACCATACCAAACAAAGTCTGCTCTAATGGTCCAGTACATTAGAAGGGCTAATATAGCGTATGATATTAAAATATAAAGAGGTTCATATTTCAAGAGCTTCTTTTTCATAAAACATACCTGCTCCAATACGATTGTTTATAATTATATTATATTTAGAAGCAGAAAAAATAACCATTTACTGAGGGGAATCAGTGACTGGTTATTTACGCGTTTAGGTAATCCAAATTTCAGGGAGGAGATATGGATTACTCAGCTTTATATATATTATGAGATTTATCTATTCAATTTTCTATATCTATGAAGATAATTTTTAAGGGGGGATGTAAGTTAGAGATTTTCTATATCCTTTAACCTACAAATTATATGATAGACAGAAAATGTGAAGAAAGTGTGATAACAATATTCTAAAAAAAAGAAGTTTAGAATCAGTTCAAATAAATTTTCTTCAAATCTCTTATCTCCGCAGGAGTTACCTGTAATTCATCTTTGATATAATTATCAATATTACCAGACAATTTGGCGATTTCTTTTTCAGCTGTGGCAAGATATTCGCTGTGTACAGTCATTAGATCACGAACGGAGCTGAGCACATTTTTATCGGTATAACCTTTTTTTTGCAAGTTGGTAATTAAGTCGTCAACAAAATTTTTATTAGCTTTATTAGTCAATAAATAGTCCTGTTTAATTACATCCATTGGTACACCCAGAGCACTCAGTAAGTAAACAGCTCCCATTCCCGTACGATCTTTACCGGCACTACAATGGAATAGTAGGACATCGTCGTCTTGTTCATTAGTTAATAATTCGTCAAAAAATGTTCGATAAGCGTCTTTAGCTTGGTCGCCTGTGATAATATCACGGTAAACATCTTTCATATGGTCAAACCCGTTAGTGGGATCGCCGTCAATTTCTGGAATAAAATTCTTATTTTGAACTTTTGAAGCTTCAGTCTCGTCTTGTTCAAAAACGGGAGCAGCAATATATTCAGCATTAGTAGGTAAGCGGTCGGGCTTTTGAGAAATCTCTTCGTGTGAACGAAAATCAATATCATACTTCAAGCCGTAATTGTTCAAAAAATTTAAATCATTTGTAGTTAAATCGCTTAGTCCAGCTGATCTAAGTACTTTGTGGAATTTAATGGTTTGGCCATCAACAGTTTGATAACCACCAAGTTCACGAAAGTTTACACCTTTTTCAAGGTCTAAAACGCGTTTATTATCATTAGTCATACAGCTACCTCTACATATTTTTTCTATTCATTATTATATCAAAAAGGAAGAGTCATTCTATCATGAAGTTTATTATTGCACCTGGAAAATATAGTAATAATATTAGTTCGACAAAAATCGGACAAGCGATTTATAGCGGAATCTCACGGGCTATGCCAGACGCACAAATAATTACCATGCCTGTCACCGACAGTAAAGATGGAATGCCGGCATTGGTGGAACATACTATTGGTGGACGTTGGAAGAAAGTTTCCTATTTTGATGCTTTTTGGTCTAATCGAATCGGACATTATTTAATAACTAAGGTCGGTAGTCAAGATACCGCTATTATGGATTCAGAGCAAGTCGTAGGAATCGATTTGGCAAAAGAAAAGACCCGCAATGATCTTTTTCATGCGACTAGTTACGGTTTAGGCGAATTTATTATTGATGCAGTAACGGATGGAATTAAAAACATTGTACTCTGTTTAGGAAAGACGGCAGTGGCAGATGGTGGTTTAGGGGCTTTGCAGGCTCTAGGAGCGAAGATCTATGATGAAAATGGAGTATTGGTCCCGGAAGGTGAAAATCCACTTATCAATGCTTTTAGAGTTGATTTGGACGATGTTTATCAATTACTAGGCAGTCGTACCAAAATTACGGTTTTATTAAACTATACGACTTCCAATCGGCTTTCACAGACATTGGATTATTTAAATGAAGCTCAAGAAAGCTTTTTAGAGGATAATTTAGTTTTCGTTACAGAAAAATTAAATCAGAAGTATAATTTAGACATACACCCAATGCCACATTCTGGATCAATTAAGACACTGGCAGGGGCATTTGCAATGATTAATGCAAGTATTTCCAGATCATCTTTTGAATGGGTTGCTAAAGTTACAGGCATGGATGAAACTATCAAGTCTTGTAATATCTTAGTGACTGCAACGGACAGGATCTCTCGTGAGGCTATGCAAGATGATATGTTAAATCATTTGAGTCGAATAGCAGGGTCGCAGAGGATTCCCACATTTGCTTTATGTAATAATTTTGTTGATGATTTTCAAAGCTATGAACAACTTTTTACAGGTATTTTTTCGACTCAGATGACGGAGTATGATGATGAAATGACAATGTTTGAGAATTATGAATCGGTTGCTAATCAGTTGGTAAGGACTCTATTAACTTTCAAATAATTGTGTAAAATATTGTATAATATATATGAATGCATTAATCTTACATTAAGAAGATATTTAATAACTGCATTGGAGGATTGAATTATGGAACAAGATTATAAGAAGATTTTGGTTCCTGTAGATGGATCAAAAGAAGCAGAAATGGCTTTTAAGAAGGCCGTTAAAGTTGCACAAATGAACGGTGGACATCTAGATGTCTTAACAGTCCTAGATACAAAGCAATTTATTGGTTTGCACGGTGGCATGTTGAATGGCGATGTTATTTATCAACTTTCCGAAGATGCTCAAAAGTATCTCAACGAATTGAAAGATAGTGCGATCAAGGATGGTCTCAAAGAAGAGGACATCAATATTCACGTTCGTTTCGGGGAACCTAAGACTGTAATTTCACAAGAATTCGTTAAAGAATATGAAAATGATTTGATTATGATTGGATCAACCGGTATGAATGCTGTTACAAGATTGTTGGTTGGTTCTGTTTCTGAATATGTAACGGGAAATGCTAGAACAGATGTAATCATTGTTAGAACTAATACTGACAATGAAGAATTGGCTAAATAATTAATTTTTAATTGTTACTTTTCATAAGAATCCGATTGGCTAAAACGTAGTGGGTACGTTACTGGGTCAACGGATTTTTTTATTTCGAATTATAATTGGAGGAAATGTATGAGATGTTCATGGGCAGATAGTTCACCAGAAATGCAGGCGTATCACGATAACGAATGGGGCAAACCTAGTCACGATGAACGATATTTTTTTGAGATGTTAACTTTGGAGGGTGCTCAGGCAGGACTTTCCTGGGCGACAATTATTAAACGTCGTAACAGTTATGAAAAAATTTATGATAATTTTGACGTAGACAAAGTGGCAAATTTTGATACAAATAAACGTAATTTGATGTTAGAGGATAAGGGAATTATTCGTAACCGTTTGAAGGTTGATTCCTCGATTGACAACGCTAAAATAATTTCAGAAATGCATCAAAATAATAAACTTTTTTCCGATTATATTTGGAATTTTGTTGATAATAAGCCAATAATTAATCATTATAGTGATATGAGTGAAGTGCCAGCACAAACAAAACTGTCGCAAGATATTAGTAAAGATCTTAAAAAACGTGGTTTTAGGTTTGTTGGACCCACAATCATATATTCGTTTTTACAAGCGGTAGGTGTGATCAATGACCACCTTGATTCCTGTAATTACAAGTAAAAATTAGTATAATGGTATTAAAGACGGAGGATAATTATGAATTCTGAAACTATTAGCAAACTAGCCGAAGGGCTCTATGAAGATAGAAAGAAATTTGAAGATAAGTCACAAAAATTTGATGCACAAAAAGTCTACGATATTTTGGATTCACTAGAAGTTTTGAGAAAGCCAATCAAAGAATACTTTGACATGACCGAAGATAGCTATTACCAAAATGAATCAGATCACAGACTAACTTTACAAAATCCTGATCAAAAATTGAGCCAGTTGCATGACCGTGTTCAAGTTAATCATGTTGATGGTTCTTTAGCTGGACACAATATTAACTTTACTTATAACCACGAGGATCCTTATGCTGGCGGAGAATACAAAGTTAAGACCGATATCAATTTAGTAAGTTTTGCATTTACCGTTATTGGAGCTGTTTACGATAATACCATTGTCGCCGATGTTAGAAATTCTGTATCTAAAGATGCAATCCTTTCAATTGGATTAGCAGCAAGAGCCATTGAGGAATGGCAGAAATAATGAAATTATTATCAGTCAATGATTTATCATTGCAAAATGAGGGCTACTTTGCATTTAAGCATGTAGCTTTTTCTTTATCTCAAAATGAGATAGTCGGCATAAATGGCGATAATGGTAGCGGAAAAACCCAGCTTTTAGAGGCAATCGCGGATAACAAAAGCGTCGATAGCGGAAAAATACAGTATACTCCCGGCGTTAGAATCGGTTATCTGCCTCAAAATGATCCGCAGGTAATTGAACAGACAGTGAGAAAATATCTGGAAGAAGTTAGACGCTTGTCAAAGAAGTTAGCCGTGCGGTCTGATCAGTTAGAAAGTATGGTAACTTATTTGAAATTAGCACCATATTTAGATAGAAGTATCAGTCAACTTTCATTAGGATTACAGCGTAGAGTCGGATTTATAGCAGCCGTGGCAGGACATCCCAACGTCTTGTTGTTAGATGAACCTTTTATTTTTCAACCAAATGAGATAGTTCAAGGCATGGCAAGCATGCTGCAAGACTTAAAGGACAATGGTTCAGGCATAATTATTTCTCAGACAGAATTCTCAAGCGAGATGCAGTTGTTGTTAGATCAAGGCTATCAATTAAAAAATGGAGCTTTGATTAAGTCCGTTCTGCCTAAAAAGACTGATTATTTACTAGTATTTCATATCAATCCTAATTCGATTGCAATTACACATGAAATTACGCCGTATATCGTGAAGAATGCAAATAATCTTTTGGAAATGCGAGTACCAGTGAATTTAAAAGATATCATGGTAGGAAAAATGATTGCCCTCAATTATCAATTTGAGGAGGCTGAAGAGATTGAAAGTTAAAATTCTACTGAAAAGTTATTTACAATTTGTTTTCCAGGATTTCTTATACTTAACAATGCTATTTTCAATAATTATTTTTGGATTAACAGCCGATCAGTTGTTAAGTATTGATTATCATGAGAAATATAGCCTATTATTACTAGGGATGTTTTTTTTATCACTATTTTCAACTATGAACTTGTATCATAATGATAAAAAATATAATCATTATTTAAAACAAAAAGTCGACAGCTATTGGGCAGAAGTTTTAAGCCAATTTTTAACGATCTTAATCTTTAATATAATTGCGGGAATATTGATATTTATTTTTAGCTTGATTCTTGATGGAAATATTTTAATGGACCTATCGGGAATAATTGCTTTGATTTCCGTGGGTATTTTAGGTAGCGCAATTGCAACCCTTTTTAAAACACAATGGTATAGCCACTTCAGCTTAGGCCAGATTGGGACATTGGTGATGGTGTATTTAGCCTTATCCGGAAGCGTGATAGAGATTTTTCATCCATTTGAGATAATCTTTCCACCGCTTTCTAAAATGATTATTTCACTACACAGCAATATAGCCATCACGCAATTATTACCTCTAAGTGGACAGACAATTATTTATTCGTTGATATTGTTTATTGCTAGTTGCTTTATTTATAAAAGGAATAAGAGAAATTAAAAAAACTATTGCAATGTGGTATTATTTTTTGTTTTAATATCTTGATGAAGTAAGGAGTGATTACTTATGAGCAATATTTATTTACGTCAAGCCACACTTGACGATTTGCCAAGAATTATTGATATCATCGATGGCGCTAAGAAAACCTTACGGGACCGTGGCGTTGACCAATGGCAAGTAGGATATCCTGATCAAAATATATTAAAACAGGATATTCAAGAGGATATAAGTTATGTTTTAATACTAGATGGTGAGGTAGTCGGAGTAGCTGCTTTGCAACAAGGTTATGATAAGAATTATCAAGATATGACTTCAGGGTCATGGTCAAAGAATTCTGATGTGACTTACTCGATTATTCACCGAATAGCTGTTGAACCAGGACATCAAGGACAGCATTTATCTGCCTCCTTAATACAGCAGCTGTTGACCATATCGCATTATTTAGGTTATCAGGATGTACGTATTGACACGCATCCAGATAATTTAGTAATGCAGCATGTTATTACAAGTAATGGATTCGTTGAAAAGGGTACCATTACGATGGACGAAGATCATGGTGTTAGAAAAGCTTATCAGATTCTGTTAAAGTAAGCGTCGAAGGATTATTTTTTCTATCTTTGATATATAATTGAGCCATAACAAGACCATCGTGGAGATGGTTTTTTTACTATAATGTTTCTATAAGTATTGGATATTGGAGATCATAAAATTGAAAATCAAAAATATTGCAAGAAAGATGTTGACACCAAAGCCTTCAGAATTTGTATCGGCACAAACTGATATATTTTTAAAACGACTGAAGCCGCGACCCTTTGTTACTGATTACATAAGGGGCGTTTATGACAATAATGTAAAACCTAATGTCACAGATGATACAGTTACTCTGTCAGTCCTGACCGATACGCACGCTAAAGCATTAGCTAGTGCCTCGTATTATGGCATAAATGGTGCTCGTCACATTATTGAAGCTAACAATGTAAGCGACGCTGTTCATCTGGATTTGAATGTTCATCTTGGAGACTTGATCGACGGGAGCGACAAACCAGAGATCAGTCGTGGACTATTGCAATTTGCGGTGGAAAACTATCAAAGAAGTAAAGCACCATACTATATTCTTGAAGGAAATCACGACGAGAATGACAAGTATGATGAACATAGATTCTTTGGCTCCGCCTCATTCCATCGTGATGATTATGACTCTTTAGTAACTAAATATAATTTTGAGCAGCCAGAGATTCATCGTTTGAATCCCGTTTCTAAAGTGGGCTGGTATGATAAAAAAGATATTCGAATTATATTCATTGATACAAGTGACATTCCTTATATACTCAGTAACGGTTCGAAAAAATACGACTTTAAAAAAGTTCGTGGAGTAAGAGAACAACAGTTAGAAGATTTGACCGCTATTTTAGAGAAGACGATCGACAAACATGTGGTCATGATGGGGCATGCTAATATTATTAGTCCCAGTGGTCGCAGTGCGTTGAACTTTAATGGCGATCTTGTTCAAAGATTGTTGGTAGCCTTTAATAATAAAGATTCTGGTCAATTGAAGAATGAATTGACTGGAGATTTTGGCGTGAATTTACGCTATGACTTTTCGTCCACCGGCATTTCTAAAGTAACAACGTACATATGTGGTCATATGCATTATGAAAAAAACTACAAAGTTTCTGAAATTAATCATATAATATTAAATTGTTCGGCTTTGATGGGCAAGAAACATGGATTAACAACAGATTACAATAAAAAATGGGATAGACGTTATAATGAAATCTCGGAGTTAGCAGGTTATTTCATTAATATCGACCCGAACAAATTGCGCTTACAAATTTTCGGTTACGGAGCCGCTACAAGATATGTAAGTTTTGAAATATAAGGGAGAATTTTTATGTGTGGAATTGTCGGATTCGTAGATAAAAATATTACAGACAAGAAACCTGTAATTGAAGCTATGATGGATACGATCAAGCATCGTGGTCCAAATAGTTCTGGTGAACTAGAGGACGGCGATACTGCCCTAGGTTTTCGCCGCTTAAGTATTATTGATATTAGTAGTGGTATGCAACCTATTTATAATGAAGATAGATCAAAAGCTGTTATTTTTAACGGTGAGATTTATAACTATAAAGATGTTAGAAAAGAATTAAAGAAAGCAGGACACATTTTCAGTACAGATACCGATACCGAAGTTCTTCTACATGGTTTTGAAGAATGGGGTATTGAAGGTCTTTTGAAAAAGATTCGTGGAATGTTTGCCTTCGTAATTTATGATTTAAAAACCGGCGATATCACTGGCGCTAGAGATTTCTTCGGTATCAAACCCTTGTACTACTACAACCGTGAAGGTACCTTCATCTTTGGTTCAGAAATTAAGTCGTTCTTGAAGGAACCTAATTTTAAAAAGGAATTAAATAAGTCCGCTTTAAAACCATATTTAACTTTCCAATATTCAGCTTTACACGAGACATTTTTCAAGAATGTCTTCCGTATTCCTGAAGGTCATTACTTTACTTTTAAGAATGGTAAGTTGAGTATCAAGAAGTATTGGGATATGTCCTTTAAGGAAAATAATCTTTCCTTTGAAGAAACTGTTAAACGGATTGATAAATCAATTCGTGATTCAGTCAATGAACATTCAATTAGTGATGTACCAGTTGGCTCATTGTTATCAAGTGGTGTCGATTCAAGCTATGTAACGGCTATTTTAAAGCCACAGCACACGTATTCAATTGATTTTGATACAAGTACCTATGAAGAAGGAACAGCTGCTAAGATGTTGGCTGACAAATTAGGACTTGAAAACACTCGTGGTATCGTTACAAAGGAAGAGGCCGTTAAGTCAATTCCTTTGATCCAATATTACATGGATGAGCCCGACTCTAATCCTTCTTGTATTCCACTTTATTTCCTAACTAAATTAGCAAGTAAAGATGTTACAGTTATTCTTTCCGGTGAAGGAGCCGATGAATTGTTTGCTGGCTATGCCAACTATGGTTTCCATTCACATTCGAAAGTTATTCGTGTAGTAGCTGAAGATTTGAAACATTTGCCAAAGGGCGTTAAGTACAAGTTGGCTCATGGTTTGAAGAAAATGCCTAACTTCCCAGGTCGTTTGCATTTGTATGAATCAACGGCTAAGGCTGAAGAGTTCTTTATTGGACAAGCTAAGATTTTCACCGAAAAAGAAGCCGCTGATCTGGTTAAACCAGAATTTGAGAAGTCTCGTTCTGTCAAAGATATCGTTATGAGAAGCTATCGTAAAGTTAGTGGCTATAGCGATGAGGTTAAGAAGATGCAATATCTTGATCTTCACCAATTCATGTCAAATGATATCTTGTTAAAGGCCGATCGAATGAGTATGGCTAACTCAATGGAATTACGTGTACCATTCCTTGATAAAGAAGTTGCCAAAGTAGCTGCGGGCATTCCTACAAAATATCTTTTGAATAGTAAAGATAGTAAGTATGCTTTGCGTGTCGCTGCTGAGCGTGCTTTGCCTGATGAATGGGCTAAGCGTGAAAAACTTGGCTTCCCAGTGCCAATTCGTGATTGGATTAAGACTAAGGAAGTTTACGATAAGTTCCGTGCACTATTTAGTGCTGACTTTGCTGGTGAATTCTTTGATCAGGATGCCATTTTAAAGATGCTTGATGGCTGTTATAAGGGTGAAAATGATGATCGTCGTAAAGTTTGGACAATCTATACCTTCTTAGTTTGGTATAAAGTCTTCTTTATTGATGACGGTAAGAAACCTGACGTAGATCCTCAAGTAGTTGTTGATTAATAATTAAGTAAATACATACACAAAGACCGCAAATTCATCTTTATGGGTTTGCGGTCTTTACGTTGAATAGGCCATAAAATTAATATTATAATTTAAGAAAATAATAAGCCTGTTTAATTTAATACAAATGACGGACTCGTTGTGCTAAATTGAGTATGGTATAATTTTGTGTGAAATGTGTGTAATTTTAAAAATAGAATTAATATAGTAAGAGGTTGATCCCTATCGAAACTGAATCAGGAAAAAAATTCACACCCATACTTTTGGGTAGTGATATGAATGTTTACGGAATGGCACGTGCTTTCCATGAACTTTATGGGGGCACTGTTAAGGCCTATGCCGAAATACAATTGGCACCGACAAGATATACAAAAATCTTAAACTTAACTCTTCACCCAGGCTTTTCTGAAGACCCTGTTTTTATTGAAAAAATGCGTGAAATTGCTAAAGTTTACCAAGACCATAAAGAACCAGTTATTTTAATTGGTTGTGGGGATGGTTATGCCGAACTAATTAGCAAACATAAAGAAGAGTTATCTAAGACATTCGTATGTCCATACGTCGATTATGATTTATTGAAATCATTAAATAATAAAGAAAGCTTTTATCACGTTGCTGATAAGCATAATCTGCCACATCCATTGACGAAAATCATTACTAAAGATATGTATGAAAATAAGACTGACATGGATGTTCCATTTGAATTCCCAGTGGCTTTGAAGCCAGCTAACAGTGTGGAGTGGTTGGATATTCATTTTGAAGGACGTAAAAAAGCTTTCACAATTCATTCACAAGATGAATATATGACTATCGTTGGTAAGATTTATGATAATGGTTATAAGTCAGATTTGATCCTTCAAGACTTTATTCCAGGTGACGATTCTAATATGCGTGTGCTCAATGCTTATGTTGACCAAGAGCATCACGTCAAAATGATGTGTTTAGGACATCCTATTTTGGAAGACCCAACGCCACAATCAATCGGGAATTATGTGGCTATCATTCCCGAATTTAACCAAGATGTTTATGATCAAGTACAAAAATTCCTTGAAGATATTGAATTCACTGGTTACGCTAATTTTGATATGAAATATGATTCACGTGACAAGACATTTAAGTTCTTCGAAATTAACTTACGTCAAGGAAGAAGTAGTTTCTTTGTGACGCTCAATGGTTATAATCTTGCCAAATATGTGGTGGAAGATTATATTGAGGGTAGCTTAGAAAATGAACCAACTGTTTACGCTAACAAGAACAAAGCACAACACAAGCTTTGGCTAGGTGTGCCGGTCAAAGTCTTTACTAAGTACGCTGCTGATAATGAAGCTACTAAGTATGCTGACGAGTTGATCAAGCAAGATCGAGTTGGTACAACTGTTTTCTATAGCAAAGATAATTCCTTTAGACGTTGGTTGTTATTGACATATATGTTCCACAACTATGTGAAGAGATTCGATCAATACTTCCAAGAGAATAAAGGACGCGACTTCAAATAACTTGAGGGGGTTTTTAGATGGACGAATTAAAGGAATACAAAGTAAGAAAAATTGAGTATTCTAAGATTTTGATCTGTGTAGATTCAGATGATTTTGAGTCATCAAAAAATGCATTTAACTATGCTTGCTCTTTGGCAAAGCATTATGGTGCTGAATTAGGTATCGTTTCGGTACTTGAGACAGGTGACTTAAATATTTTTCAATCGCTAGACCCAGATGTACTAGCACAACGTCGAGAAGAGATTAAGGAACTTCTTGAAGTTTATGGTAAAAAAGCAAAAGACTACGGTGTAGAAAATGTTCACTTGATGGTTACAGAAGGTGGACCTGGCGCAGTCATTGCGGATAAAGTTATTCCTAAGTTTGGACCCGATTTGGTTATTGTGGGTGTGGAAAAGAAGAACCGCAACCGTAATACTATTGGTTCACAAGCTTCTAAGATCGTTAATGGTTCTGATGTTTCAGTCAGTGTCATTAGATAAAAAAAGTATATTTATTTCAATTAATTAAAAGATGTTGATGAAAAATCAGCGTCTTTTTTTGATTCTAAATATGAGATAAAAATGAAAATTATTCTAATAAAAGGTAATTAGTGATATAGTATTCTTTAAAAATATTAGGCGGTGAAGAATTTGTTAATGAATAAAGTTATCGGTGGTGCAGGGGATTTAATCAATGCTAAGCCTGCCGATTATAAGGATAATTTGTATTTAGCTGTCAACGGGGCTTGGCAACAAAAGGCTACTATTCCAGCTGACAAATCTCGGACTGGTGGCTTCACAGACCTTGATGAGGGTGTTGAAAAGACACTTATGAAAGATTTCCACGAGTTTGCTAACGATGAGGACAAAGTGGAAGATGCTAGACTTTTACAAGCAGTGAAATTATATCGCCTAGCCAATAATGTGGAACATTTAAGCAAGTTTCATCAACAACCAATTCTTAAGGATATGCAACGGATTACTGATTTGAAGAGCATTGATGATTTAGGCAAGAATTTAGCCCAATTATCAAAAAATGGTTTTCCATTGCCAATTGATATCAGTATTGAAGCCGATATGAAAGATACATCTAAAAATGTCGTTTATGTTAACGGTGCAGGTTTGATCTTGCCAGACAAGACATATTATGATGAAAAAAATGAATCAGGTAAGCAATTACTTGCTAAATATGCAGATGTTTCAGGACGCTTGTTATCTATGATTGGTTACCAATTGGATGAGGCTAAGGAAATCGTTGAAAAAGCTTTGAAATTTGATAAATCCTTAGTTCCAATCGTAAAGAGTTCCGAAGAATGGGCTGATTATACTAAATCTTATAACCCAATGAAATTTGATGAATTTGTAAATAAATCAAATATTTTAGATTTAAAGAATTTAGTAGTTGATCTAGTCAATGATACGCCAGAAAAAGTTATTATCACCGAACCAAGATATTTAGATAACTTAAACAAATTAGTTAATGCTGATACATTCGAGAATATTAAAGCATGGATGATGGTTAAGTTCTTAACTGGCAATGCCTCAATCCTTGATGAAGAATTCCGTCAAGTTATCGGCGAGTATAATTTAGCTTTAAGCGGTGCTAAAGAATTAAAGAACCGTACGAAGTATGCATATAATTTTGCTGCCGGAATTTTCAGTGAAGTCGTTGGCTTTTATTATGGTCAAAAATACTTTGGTCAAAAAGCCAAAGAAGACGTTCGTAGCATGGTTAAGAAAATGATTTCCATTTACGAACAAAGACTTTCTGAAAATACTTGGTTGAGTGAAGATACTAAGAAGAAAGCCATCGTTAAATTGGATAAGATTGTTATTAAAGTTGGCTATCCAGATAAGATTGATGAAGTTTATAGCAAATTTGAGATCAATGAAAATGATTCCTTGTATGATAACGTATCACGTATTAAAAAGATCATGACCCAAGATCAATTAGATCAATACAAGAAACCAGTTGATAGAACTAAGTGGTTAATGCCAGGACACATGGTCAACGCTTGCTATGATCCATCAAGAAACGATATCACCTTCCCAGCAGCCATTTTGCAAGCACCATTCTATAGCTTGGAACAAACAAGTACCCAAAACTTCGGTGGAATCGGAGCCGTTATCGCCCATGAAATTTCTCATGCCTTCGATAACAACGGTGCTCAGTTTGACGAATATGGAAATATGAACAACTGGTGGACTAAAGAAGATTACGCTAAGTTCAAGAAGTTAACACAAAAGATGATTGACGAATTCGAAGGCATCCCTTATGCCGGACATAAAGTTAACGGAAAATTAGTAGTCAGCGAAAATGTAGCCGACGTCGGTGGATTGAGATGTGCCTTAGAAGCAGCTAAGTCAGAATCAGATTTTGATGACAAAGCATTCTTCATCAATTGGGCTAGAGTTTGGAGAAACAAGTCAACACAACAATTGACAGAAATGTTCCTATCAATCGACGTCCACGCTCCAGCACCATTAAGAGCCAACGTCCAAGCACAAAACATGGACGAATTCTATGACGCCTTTAACGTTACAGAAAAAGACGGCATGTGGTTAGATAAAGATAAGAGAGTTAATATCTGGTAAAGAGGGCGTAGCAGGGGCGATTAACCCACGAGGATTTGCCTAAGGATTGAAATTGCACGCGTTTCTTGCGTGTGATTCCAATCCTGTAGCAAAGCACAGGAAGGTGTTGTCAAAAACGCTTATGTCGCATACTTGGAAAGAAGCGGGCAGAAAAGCCCCAGGCACTAAAAAACTTCTATGCGTATAATATTCTGTAACAAGGCTCTATATGACTTACAAAAATAATCTAAAAAAAAGGAACAGGGAAAATCCCCGTTCCTTTTTTATACATTAAAGCTATTTTAATTATATTAGAGCAAGTGTTATAGTATTCATTAATTTAAATTATGGGGTGAATGAGATTGTTTACAAAGAAGATAATAGGTGGAGCTGGAGATTTAACTAACGGTGCACCAACAGATTACAAAGATAATTTATATTTAGCCGTAAATGGGGCTTGGCAAGAGAAGGCTGAAATACCAGCAGATAAGTCTAGTGCTGGAGCTTCAATGGATTTGGATATGTTAATTGAAAAAGAATTAATGAAAGATTTTAAAAATTTGGCAGCGGATGATCAACAAATCAAAAGCAGTGAGTTTTTACAAGCTATCAAGTTGTACCGTTTAGCTAAAAATGTTGGTTTTCTCAAGGAGTTTCACGAAAAAACAATTCTAAAAGATTTGAAACGACTCGAAGATTTGAAGAATCTAGAAGATTTTAATCAAAATATTGCACAATTAGCCGAGGATAATTTTATTCTACCGACAAATATTTGGATTAGTGCTGACATGAAGAATACCTCTAAAAATGCTGCATATGTTGATGGTGCCGATTTGATTTTGCCCGATAATAATTATTATGCACCAGATAATGAATCAGGTAAGAAATTGCTTGCCAAATATGCAGAAGTTGCTCAAAAACTTTTGACGATGGTTGGCTATAGTTTAGAAAACGCTGAATCAACTGTTGAAAAGGCTTTGAAATTTGATAAAACACTCGTCCCTATCGTTAAGACATCAGAGGAGTGGGCAGAATATTCCAAAATTTATAACCCGATGGATTTCTCAGAATTTGTAACAAAGTCAAAGAATCTAGATTTAAAGAAATTAGTTGTTGATCAAATAAAAACAACGCCCGATAAAGTAATCATAGTTCAACCTAGATTTTTGGAGAATACTGATAAATTAGTAAATGATGATACTTTTGAAAATATGAAAGCTTGGATGATTGTCAGATATTTGGTTTCCAATAGTAAAAATTTGGATGAAACTTTCCGTCAAACTGTGGGTGAATATGATTTAGCTTTCAGCGGCGCTAAAGAGTTACCAACTAGAACTAAATTTGCTTATCATTTGTCTGAAGATACCTATGATGAGGTTATCGGAGTTTACTATGGCAAGAAATATTTTGGTGAAAAAGCTAAAGCTGACGTGCGCCAAATGGTAGTTCGAATGATTGAAATTTATAAACAACGTTTGACTGACAATACATGGTTAAGTCAAGATACAAAGGATAAGGCTATTTTGAAATTGAATAAGATGGTGATTAAAGTAGGCTATCCAGACAAAATTCGAGATATTTCCCAAAAATTAAATGTCGATGAGACTGAGTCCTTATATGATAATTCCGTAAAATTATTGAAAGTTATTCGTCAGGATAATTTAGATAGCTTCAAAAAGCCAGTGGATCGGACTGTTTGGCTAATGCCAGGAGAAGAAGTCAACGCCTGCTATGATCCATCAAGAAATGACATCACATTCCCAGCAGGAATTTTACAAGCGCCATTCTATAGTTTGCAACAAACAAGCAGTGAAAACTTTGGTGGAATCGGCGCAACCTTTGCCCATGAAATTTCCCATGCCTTTGATAATGATGGAGCCAAATTTGATGAGTATGGAAACATGAAGAATTGGTGGACTAAAGAAGATTACGCAAAATTTGAAAAATTGACCCAAAGGATGATAGATCAATTTGACGGCATTCCGTTTTCCGGAGGCAAAGTTAATGGCAAATTAGTTGTCGGAGAAAATATTGCTGACGTTGGTGGACTAAGATGTGCCATAGAAGCAGCCAAAATGGATAAAGATTATAACCCCAAGGAGTTCTTCATCACATGGGCCAAAACATGGTGCTTCAAAGCAACACCAGAATATAATGAAAGATTATTAGCGGTTGATGTTCATGCACCCCAACCATTAAGAGCTAACGTTATGGCACAGGATATAGACGAATTTTACGACGCCTTTAACGTTACACAAAAAGATGGCATGTGGTTAGATGAAGATAAGAGAGTTAATATCTGGTAAAGAGGGCGTAGCGGGGGCGGTTAACCCAGGCGAATTTGCCTAAGGATTGAAATTGCACGCGTTTTTTGCGTGTGATTCCAATCCTGTAGCAAACCGGAATGGGTTGCCCCTACGGAGCCCGTTTAAAGAGCGTGGAAGACAACGGGAGCTTTCGAGCTTGCCTGAGAGCCACAATTATTCGCCGAATTTGCGAATAGTTGCGGTTCTGTAGCAAAGCACAGGAAGGTGTTGTCTGGAACGCGTTTATGCCGCATACTTCGAAAGAAGCAGGCAGGAAAGCCAAAGGCACCAAAGGGCTTCTATGTGTATAGTATTCTGTAGCAAAGCACAGGAAGGTGTTGTCAAAAACTTATGTTGCATACTTTGAAAAAAGTGGAAAAACACCATGCTTCCCATTAGAATACATTGATGATTACAAATTAATACCTTGAATGGCATTTTCATAAGTCCACTCCAGTATTTCATTTACATTTCCTGTTTTATAGAATTCACTAATTAGTTCATTCCATTTTGACCATAAATCTAGTGGTACATTGATAAGTCCTGCGCCATTGTCAATCATGTATTTATTTGCAATCAGGGTAGCAGTACGTTTATTACCATCCCAAAATAGTTGGTTACGCATATTGTGATACATTAATCGCAATGAGATTTCTGTAGCTGATTTTCCACTAGTTAGCAGTGAATCTAAAAACTTTGTTTCTTCATCAACGTCAACATCGTCTGGTCTAAAGAGTTCGTTTGAACCGATATTTACTCCGCCTTGTCCTGTCCTGAATTCTCCAGGGGCGAGTGAGTCATTCTTCGCTACAATAGCATTGATTTGCTTTTCTAGATCGAGGGATATTTCAGAATCATTATTGGTAATGAATTCCCACCCTCTTTTAATTTGAACAATTGTATTGATATCATCAATTGAGACGCCATCTACACCTAAACCATCCATGATTGTTTGCGTTTGAGGAAGGGTGGTGTTGATACCTTCAAAGCGAGCATTTGTGTGAACTAAGTTAGTAAAGTTCATTTTTGCAAAACGCCGATTTTGATCTTTAATTAGATGAAACTTATCTTTTAAAATCATTTTTATCCTCTTTTATCTGAGTTATTATTCTTTATTTTAGATATTAGATTATTGTGAATCAAGATGAAGAGATTGATTCACACTAATCTTTTTTTGTACAAAAAATTAAACGTAATTTCAATAAGAGAAATAAATTCTATAAAAATATTTTCTGCTTTTTACCTTTAAAGCCGTATCCGTTTTCCACTATAATAGAAATATTAAGAAAGGTGAGGGACGTAATGGCATATATCGAAGTGAAGGACGAATCGAAAAAGTATCAAATGGGCGAAACAACGATCATCGCCAATGATAAGTTAACTTTTGATGTTGATAAAGGAAAGTTGACGGTTATTTTAGGACCTAGTGGAGCGGGAAAATCAACCGTTCTAAATATTTTAGGTGGTATGGATACGCCAACTGATGGTCAAATCATTGTTGATGGGACTGATATTGGTAAATTTTCCGAACGAGAATTGACTACTTACCGTCGTAATGACGTTGGATTTATTTTCCAATTTTATAATCTAATTCCTAATTTAACGACTAAAGAAAATGTTGAACTGGCTTCAGCTATCGTTAAGGACGCCTTGGATGCGACTGACACATTAAAAGCTGTTGGTTTGGGGAATCGAATTGACAATTTTCCGTCCCAATTATCCGGTGGTGAACAGCAACGTGTAGCGATTGCTCGTGCCTTAGCTAAGAATCCTAAACTTTTGTTGTGTGACGAACCAACCGGAGCATTGGATTATGAAACTGGTAAGCAAGTTTTGACGTTACTTCAAAATGCCAGTCATAAAGATAACAAAACAGTTATCGTGATTACCCACAATTCTGCCTTAGCTAAGATGGCTGACCGCGTGATTCGGATTCATGATGCCAAGGTTCAATCAATTGAAGATAATCCTAAACCTACACCAGTAAAGGATATTGAGTGGTAATATGAAACCTTTAACAAAAAATATGTTGCGTAGTATCAACCAAGCCAAGGGACGTTTCATTGCGATTATTCTGATCATCATGCTAGGAGTATTAATCTTTGTCGGTGTCAAAGCTACTGGTCCTAGTTTGAATAATTCTTTGAATAAAACGGTTGCGGATAAAAATCTTTCAGACGTGCAAGTTGTTTCAACGACGGGATTTGATAAAAAAGATATTAAATTAGCTGAGAAGGTCAAGGGCGCCAAAGCTGAAACGACGAAGTTCAAGTATGTCATGGGTGGCAAGTCGAAGGTTGCCATTGCTTTGTACGGTTATGACAAGGATTCTAAGCAGAATCAGTTGATTGTGAGAAATGGACGTCTGCCTAAGAATAGTCATGAAATCGTCTTGGATAAAAATGCTCGAAATAAATATGATTATAAGTTGGGCGATACTTTTAAATTTTCCAAGAGTGCTGATTTGAAGCGGCAATCATATAAAATTGTAGGATTTGTCGACTCACCACAATACATTGATAATCAATCTCGTGGGGTGACGAATATTGCTGATGGTCAGGTCAGTCTGTTTGCTTATATACCTAAAAAGCAAATGAATTTGGCAACTGACACTATGTTGAATGTGCGCTTTAATTCTTTGAAGAGCAAAAATACTTTTAGTAAGGATTATAAAAACGCTGTTAATGCGAAAGTTAAAAAGCTCAAAAAAGAGTTCAAAGGTCGAGCAAAGCAGCGGACGAATGAGGTAGCAAGTACTTACTTATCTACTTTGAATCAACAACAAAAACAACTCGATCAATTAAAAGCTGTTAATCCAACTGCGGTCGCCATTCAACAGCAGAAGTTGGATACTGCTAAAGAGAAAATCTTGAAGCAAGCTAAAACTACTTACACTTGGCAAACTAGACAGGATCTGACTGGATTTTCAGCCTACGGCGAAAGTTCTGATCGAATTGCTGCTATTGCTAATGTTTTCCCAGTTTTCTTCTTCCTGATTGCCGCTTTGATAACATTTACGACGATTACACGAATGGTCGAAGAGGCTCGTGGGGAAATTGGAACTTTTAAAGCATTTGGTTATACCAAGTGGGAAATTGCTAAGAATTATTTCTACTATGCATTATCGGCAGGTTTGATTGGAGCAGTTTTGGGTGCAGTCATTGGAACTGAGACTTTGCCACGGATTGTTTTGTCGATGTATAAACAATACATTGCTTTGGATTGGGTAATTAGTTCGACTTGGCAGACGTTATTGATTGCTGTTATTTTCTCTCTTTTGGCGACGGTCGGTGCAGCACTTTTAGTTGTCAGAAGAGAACTAGGGGAAGGCCCAGCTGCTTTGATGCGTCCCAAAGCTCCCAAGTCAGCTAAGAAGATTCTTTTGGAAAGAATCAAACCTCTATGGAATCATTTAAGCTTTAATAGTAAGGTCAGCTATCGAAATCTTTTTCGCTTCAAATCGAGAATGTTTATGACTATTATTGGAATTGCCGGCGGAACTGCTTTGATTTTGACTGGCTTTGGAATTCAAAATTCAATTACTGCCAGTGGTAATCAACAGTATAAAGATATTTTTAGCTATCAAGCGGTTGTAAAGTTAAACGAAAATGCTAATCTTTCAAAAGTTGATAGAATTTTAAATAAGGATAAAAACTATCGTAGTAATACTCGAATTAATTCAACGACAGCCAAATTAAATTACGATAAGAAGCAGGTCAATGATGTTAATGTCTATACGCCAACTTCTGCTAAAGATTTTAAAAAATATGTCCATTTGACAACTAATTTGGATAAAAATAAGGTAGCTTTGACTAAGAAGACAGCTCAATTATTGAATGTGAAGACTGGCGATAAAGTTAAAGTAACATTGACTAGTGGTAAGAAAGTAAATCTCAAAGTTGGAGCAATAACTGAAAATTATGTAGGACATTATTTGTACTTGAGTCCTAAAACTTATCGTCAAAAATTTGGTAAGTTAAAAACTAACACATTATTATTGAGCTTGAAGAATCAAACTAGTGCTCAGCGAAAGCATTTAGCCAATAAGTTATTGGATTCTAAACAAGTTATGGGTACTAGTTACACCTATGATGTCTCTGATACTGTGTCAAAGATGTCAACGCTCTTGCGACCTATCATTTTGATTTTAATTTTGTTATCAGGGATATTGTCATTTGTAGTACTTTATAATTTGACGAATATTAATGTTTCTGAAAGAATTAGAGAACTCTCAACGATCAAAGTCTTAGGTTTCTATAATAATGAAGTAACTATGTATGTTGTGAGAGAAAATATAATTTTAACAATAGTTGGTATTATTCTTGGATATGGAGTCGGTAATTTATTAACGGCCTATATCTTGAATCAAGCCGCGACAGAACAGGTTATCTTCCCATTAACGATTCATTGGATCGGCTATGTTGTAGCAACATTGTTGATGATAATTTTTACAGCAATTGTTATGCTAGTTACACACAGAAAATTGAAACACATCGACATGATCGGTGCATTAAAATCTAATGAATGATTGAGGGTAAAAGTTATGTCTTTAGAAAATGATAAAGTCCTAGTGATTGGTGGAACTTCTGGATTTGGTAAAGAAGTTGCCATCATGGCACAGCACAAGGATGCTGATGTTTATGTCATTGGACGTGATCAAGAACGAGTGAATCAATTACGTTATGAAGAAAATATTCAGGGAAGTTCATTAGACGCACAAGATTCTAATCAATTGAAGCATTTCTTTGAAAAATATGGATCATTTGATCACGTTGTTTCGATGTTAGGCGGAGCAATGAGCGGTGGCTTCCTAGATAGTTCACTAGAAACAATCAGAAAAGCAATTGATGATAAGTTCTTTGCTAATTTGCAGTTAGCTCAAATTGCTAATAAGTATTTGAAGAAAAATGGTTCTATTATATTTACTTCTGGATCTGGCGGTCATCCTTACGATGCTTCCGGTGCTATTGTTGGGAATCAAGCAATCAACACGATGGTAGCTGGTTTAGCGGTTGAAATGGCCCCTGATTTCCGTATTAATGCAGTATCGCCGACTTGGACTCCGACAGGATTATGGCGAGATCTGAATTCAAAACAATTGTCGAAACAAAAGCATAATTTTGCTGAAAATGTGCCATTAGGAAGAGTCGCAACTATTGAAGAGGTAGCTTCCGCCTACATTTATTTGATGGAGAACGATTTTATCACCGGACAAGTTTTAAGAGTTGATGGTGGAGTAGATTTATAGAAGGTGTTATACTTGAAGCCGACTTTAAGTAGAGGTGGAATTATGGCAACAAAACCAATTGCAGAAACTAGGTATCGTATCGGAGACTTTGCTGAAATAGTAGGCTTGAATAGTCCAACTTTGAGATATTATGAAAAAGAAGGATTAATTAACCCACATCGAACGGAAAACGGTATTCGTTACTATACACAACAAGACGTAACATGGGTCAATTTCCTTTTACATTTAAAGAGCACAGGGATGACGATTGAACAATTAAAGCGATATGTTAAACTGCGTGCACAAGGCGATTCAACCATCAATCAACGAATCGAATTGTTAGAAGAAGTACGAAAGAATTTTGAATTGGAATATCAAAGATTGCAAGAAGGTTGGACAATCTTGAATGATAAGTTGGACTGGTACAAAGGAAAAGAAGGCGGTCATATTGAAGACAGCGAGAGTTTTTCCGAGTACCTCCAAAGTTTAAACCATGAATATTTAGAGAGAACGGAACATGAACGGTCAGCTTCTGAGGATTAAGACCATTTTCGGGCAACTAAAATAGTTGGTTGAAAAATTGACTTAACCGGAAGAAGTTGTTCATGAGGAGTTCGTTTGATAAAAGCATGAACGGTCAGCTTCTGAGGATTAAAAAAGTGAGCCTAATAACTTAATTTTTGAGTTATTAAGCTCATTTTTTTATTCTTTTCTCTTGACTTAAAGTTAACTTCAAGTTGTTTAATGTAGTTATCAACTTGAATCGAGGAGGAATTGATTATGGCAAAGAAACAAACTGCTGGTCGTGATATGTTGGGAGATTTTGCTCCACAATTCGCAGCACTAAATGATGACGTATTGTTTGGAGAAGTTTGGAGCAAGGAAAACGAACTTTCTGCTCATGATCGTTCATTGATTACAATTGCAAGTATTATATCTGCTGGAAATCTTGAACAATTGGATGCCCATTTAAAGATTGGTAAGAAAAATGGTATCACTAAAGATGAAATTGTCGCTGAAATTACTCATCTATCATTTTATGCAGGCTGGCCTAAGGCTTGGAGTGCTTTCAATCGTGCAAAAGAAATCTGGAAGGAAGATTAATTAATATGGCAAAAAATGAAGATTTAAAAACAAACGGCGTTTTCCCCGTTGGAGATAAAAATGACGCTTATGCACAATATTTTATTGGTCAAAGTTATTTAAATAGTTTGGTAAGTCCTGAGGATAATATTGATTTTGGTGTTGGTAATGTAACTTTTGAACCTGGTTGTCGTAATGATTGGCACATTCATCACGATGGTTTCCAAATTCTTTTGGTAACTGGTGGCGAAGGCTGGTATCAAGAATGGGGCAAACCTGCTCAATTGTTGAAACAAGGTGACGTAGTCGTTATCAAAGAAGGCGTTAAACATTGGCATGGTGCAACTAAGGACAGCTGGTTCAGCCATGTTGCCATCACTAAAGGAACTTCTGAATGGCTTGAAAAAGTTACTGATGAAGAATATGACAAGTTATAATACAAAACTTAATAACTTTACGATAGTAATGTAAAGAAATAATGAAAAAGAGACTGAAAAGGTCTCTTTTTTTTACACATTTTTTACATTAAATAGATTATATATATACATAAATCTCCCATACTGTAACTAATGAATTATATGGAGGGGTTAGAAATGACTACACTATTAACAAATGTTTGTAAGCAATATGATGATCAGGGGAAGACGGTATTAAAAAATGTTACCGCTAAAATTGAAACGGGAGAATTCTTCGTTATTGTGGGACCATCTGGTTGCGGTAAGAGTACCTTACTAAGAATGATTGCAGGTTTAACACAAATTAGTAATGGTGAAATCAGTATCGACGGACAGATAGTTAATAATTTACCACCAAAAGATCGTAATTTAACGATGGTTTTCCAAAGCTATGCTTTATTTCCGTTCTTGAGTGTTTGGGACAATGTTGCCTTTGGATTAAGGGCTCGAAAGCATGAACAAAGTGAAATTGAAGAACGGGTCAATAATGCCTTGAAAATGGTTAATTTGGAAGATCTAAAAGAAAGAAAGCCACGTGAATTATCTGGTGGACAAAGACAACGTGTAGCTTTAGCTCGAGCAGTTGCTAGTGATGCCAAAATTTGTTTAATGGACGAACCACTATCTAATTTGGACGCTCAATTGAGAATTAAAATGCGTCAAGAAATCTATGCATTGCAAAGAAAATTAGGAATTATTCTGATTTATGTTACCCATGATCAAGTAGAGGCTATGACTATGGCTGATCATATCATGGTTTTACATGATTCTATGGTTCAACAAATTGGTACACCAGCTGAAATTTATAAGGCTCCCGCTAACGAATTTGTGGCCGGTTTCTTTGGAGTTCCACCAATCAATATTCTCTTTGCGACAAAAGTGGGTGATCATTCAATTAAAGTTAATAATAATTTTCAAGTTGAAGTTGAACAAATTGTTACTGAGAAAGAAATGAAGGTAGGAATTAGACCAAACGAGTTAATTGTGGAAAAAGCTGACGAGTTATCTGCTAATGCTACGGTACAAAATATTGAATTTTTAGGTGATGAGAAAATCATTCACGCGACGTTTAATAATGGCGGGAATGTTTCAGCAATTGTACCAGGAATTGCTAAATTCGATATCTTTGAAATGGTTAAAATAACTTCATCTAATAATGTTTTATTATTCAATCAGAATGGTATTAATATTACTGAAAATAAGGGGGATTTGATCAATGCTTAAGACTTCTGCGCCTGATATTATCCCTGCAAAAAAGATTAAAGAGAAGACGAAGACTAAATTCAAATTAACTACTAACGATAAATATTATGATTCAATTTTTGTAGGTCCTTCTTTATTTCTTTTAGGACTGTTCGTATTCTACCCCATGATTAGAACTCTTTATATCAGTCTCTTTTTAACTAATACCTTTGGTAATACGACTCTTTTTGTGGGATTAGAGAATTACGTTAAACTAATTAGTTCACCTGATTTTGTTTCCAGTATGTGGGTCACTTTGGTTTATGTGGTCGGGGTTACTTTCTTCACTATTGCACTTGGACTTTTATTAGCTCGTTTAGCTAGTCAAAAATTACCAGGTATTGCTATTTTTAGAACTCTCTATTCAGTGACAATGGGAGTCTCAGTTTCTGTCGCCGCTATTTTCTGGTTATTTATATTTAATCCGTCCGCAGGATTTTTCACTCTTTTAACTAAATTATTGAATCTTCCTACTATCAATTGGTTAGCTGATCCGACTAATGCAATGTGGGCCATTATTATTACAACCGTTTGGATGCATTTAGGATTTGTCTTCTTAGTTTTCCTTGGTGCTATTGAATCAGTACCAACAACACTTTATGAGGCTGCCGATGTTGAAGGAGTTTCGAAGCATTATCAATTTTTCCATATTACCTTACCAATGATTTCTCCAACATTATTTTTTATCTCTACGATTACGATTATTAGTTCATTTAAGAGTTTTGGTTTAATTGATTTGATAACTAAAGGTGGCCCTACTAACGCTACTAATATGCTAGTTTACCGTATTTATAATGATGCATTCTTTGGTGGCAACTATGCTAAATCAAGTGCGGAGGCAATCATTTTAACGATTATTATTGCTTTCTTTACTTACTTACAATTTAAATTTTTAGAAAAGAAGGTAAATTATTAATGGCTGAAATTGATGAGCAAAAGGTGCTTAAAAATCTTTTTAGTTATTTTCTTTTAATCTTATTAGCAGTAGTCATTTTGACACCATTTTTCATTGGAATTTGGACTAGCTTTTTGCCAACAGCTGATATTCTTAAAGGAAACTATTTTAATACTAATATTTCACTGACAAATTACTTTGATGCGTTTACTAAAACACCAATTTTACGCTATCTAGGCAACACCATTGTAGTAGCGACAATTACCATGTTTGCCCACTTACTATTCTGCTCGATGAGTGCCTATGCCTTTGTCTTTCTAGATTTTAAATATAAGAAGTTTTTCTTTGCACTTTTTATGATTACGATGATGTTACCATCTGAAGCAGCCATTATACCGAATTTTCAAACCGTAAAGGCACTGGGATTGCTGGATCATTATTCGGCAATGATCGTACCATCTTTGACCTCGGCTTTTGGAACTTTCATGTTACGTCAAGCGTTTCTACAAACTCCGAAAGAATTAAAAGAAGCTGCTGATATTGAAGGCTTGAACCACTTGCAGATTTTTTGGAAAGTGGTTTTGCCATACAATCGAATTAGTTTAATCACTTTAGGTGCGTATAGTTTTCTTGGCGCTTGGAATTCATATCTTTGGCCAATTCTAGTTACTTTCAGTAATAATTCCCGTGTAATTCAGAATGGTTTGAAACAGCTGCAATCAGAAGAAACTTTTAATAATTGGGGGATGATTCAAGCCAGTGCCGCCATCATCGTTATTCCAACTATCATTGTTTTATTTATTGGTCAACACTATTTCAAATCAGGGTTAAATGAAGGGGCGGTTAAATAATGTCAAAATATAAAAAGCTTTTCCTGCCTTTAATTTTAGTATTAGGAATTCTTTTCATTATTTTCTTTGGCAGGACAGTTTCAACTAAATCTGCTGCTGTAAAAGATAATCGTACTGAGGTTGTCTTTTGGCACGAAATGGGTGGACCAGCAGAAAAATCATTGATGAAAATTGTTGATGGATTTAATAAATCACAAACTAAATATCGAGTGGTCCCTAAGTATCAAGGATCATACGATGCAGCAATTCAAAAGATTTTACAAACGCATGGGACAAGTACTTCACCTGCAGTATTTCAGGCATTTGATATTTCAGCAGCTCAAATGATGCACAGTAAATTCACTGTACCAGTACAGCATTTTATTGACGAAGATAACTTTGACATCAGTAAGATTTCACCAGTTGCACGCTCATTTTATTCAAACAATAATCAACAACAAGCAATGCCATTTAATACTTCACAGCCGGTTCTATATTATAATGCTAGTTTATTAGAGAAGTATGGCATCAACCCACCACCAACATCGCCTTCATATAGTGATATTACCCGAGTTGCTAAAGAGATCTATGAAAAATCTCATCATCAAGTTAAAGGAATGACAGTACAAATCTATGGTTGGTTATTAGAGCAGGCTATGGCTAATTCTGGCGTAGGTTTAACTAACAATAACGATGGACACACAGGGATTCCAACTAAAGCGACTATTAATAATCCAGCCTCAAAAGAGTTCTTTGAGTGGGTTCGTGAAAATCAAAAAAGTGGCGACTTTATGAATTATGGCTCTGGTGCAATGGCAGGAACTAATCAAACAACCGGTTTCTTGAATGGAAAAATTGGAATGTTCATTCAGTCATCGGCAAGCATAAGTCAATTGAATAAAAAGAATAAGAATAAATTAGGAATTACATACTTCCCACATCCTGATGGTAGGAAAGCTAACGGAGTTGCCATCGGTGGGGCTGCGCTTTGGATCTCTAACGATAAGTCTAAAGATGTTCAAAGAGGTGCTTTTGAATTTATTAAATATACCCTTAAACCAGAAATTCAAGCACAATGGCAAAAGGATACTGGTTACCTTGCTTTGAATAAAGATTCTCAAGAGACCAAGACTCTTAAAGAACTTTATAAGAAGAATCCTGAATCTAAAGTATCAAGTAAGCAATTACAGGAAGCCATTCCCAATAATTTCAATTCTGGTATCTTGATGGAAGGAATGCAAAAGACTCGTCAAATTGAGCAATTTGCCATGGAAAGTATTTATAACGGCGGAGATATTACTCGTGCTTTAAAAGATGCAGATCAGAAGATTGATGATAATTTAACAACGACTAATCGAGCTAATGGTTATCACTAGATACTCAGCATAAGGGATGGTATTTCATGTCTAAGTATAAAAAGTTAATAGTAGCTTTAACCGTTATTATCAGCATCATTTTGGTAGGGATATTTGGAAAAACAATTATTGCACAATCAATTTCAAAGGATAACCGAATCCAAATTGTTTTTTGGCATGAAATGGGTGGTCCTGCTGAAAAGACGCTGATAAAAATGGTCAATGATTTTAATAGTTCACAAGATAAATATCAGGTTGTACCCAAATATCAAGGATCATATGATACAGCCATTCAAAAAATCTTTCAGACACATGGAACCAGCACTTCTCCAGCAGTATTCCAATCTTCAAACATATCAACAGCTCAAGTTTTAAAAAGTGGCTATACAACCCCAGTTCAAAAGTTCGTGAATCGAGATCATTTTGATTTGAATAAAATATCTCCAGTAGCTAGGGCTTTTCATGCTCAGGGTGGCGAGCAGCAAGCAATGCCATTCAATACGTCTCAACCAGTTCTTTATTACAATGCGACACTATTGGAGAAGTATGGTATTACACCACCATCAACGTCGCCTTCCTATAGTGAGATTACTAAAATTTCTGAAGAACTCTATGAAAAATCTCATCATCAAGTTAAAGGAATGACAGTGCAAATTTATGGTTGGCTATTAGAAGAAGCAATTGCCAATAATGGTGGAATGTTCACTAATCAAAATGATGGGCATACGGGTAATCCTACTAAGGTAAGTATTAATAGCCCTGAGGCAATCGCATTCTTTAAGTGGATTCGTAAAAACATCAAAAATGGTGATTTTATGGATTATGGATCCGGTACAATGGCAAGTACTAACCAGACCTCTGGATTCTTGACTAATAAAGTTGGAATGTATATTCAATCATCTGCAAGTATGAGTCAGTTGAACAAGAAGAATAAGAACAAACTTGGAGTTACTTACTTCCCACATGCTGATGGAAAAGCAGCCAACGGAGTTTCCATTGGTGGCGCTGCGCTTTGGATTTCAAACGATAAGCCACAAGAAATTCAACAAGGTGCTTATGAGTTTATTAAGTATACTGTTAAACCAGAGGTACAAGCTCAATGGCAAAAATCAACAGGCTATATGGCTTTAAATAAGAATTCTAAAGATACTAAAATTTTAAAACAATTTTACGCTAAACATTCAGAGGGAAAAATTCCTAGTCAACAATTACAGAATACTATTCCTAATTATGGTAATTCAGGTATTCTACTGGAGGGAATGCAAGGCATTCGAAAGTTAGAAGAAAATGCAATGGAGAAAATTTATCGTGGAGGAGATATTGAAAAAGTACTCCAACAAAATGAAGACGCAATTAACGAAATTATCTATAATCAGAATCGAGCTAACGGATACAAATAATAAAGAATTCTGATGTAGTGATAAAATTCAATTATTAAAATTCAACTTCTTTTGAATAGATATTATACATTGTGATGTATTTAACATGGAATATAAAGGTATTATTATTTTTGATAAATAGAAAATGAATTTTATAAGCAAGGAGACAAATGATGAGATTAATGAGAAATAAAATATTTTCAATTAATTTAATTTTGTTAACTTGTTTAGTATTCTTAAGTGGATGCTCCAATAAAATATTTGTAACGTCAAAAAGTGATACAGGTCAAGCAACTGAGAAAAAGGTTAAATAAATTGACACCGGGAAAGGTTTTTTCGGATGACGCTATTGTTATTCAAGGAACAGTAATTAATCTGGCAGAAATGAAAGATAAACAATTTAGTCCGAGAATTAAAGCTACACTACTAGTGAATAAAGTTGTACTTGGGGATACGTCGCTCAAAGGTAAAAGAATTAAAACTGAATTTGGGGGAGGTATTGCTAAAACAAAGGAAATTTATACGGATATTGAGGGTAATTACTTAAGAAAAGATTACGGATATACTAATCCGCAAACAAGGGTGTTTGTATCTTATTCTAGTTTTCCGATTCCTCAAATTTTCTATTGTCACAAAAATCAAAAAATATTCCGAGAAGAATAAATATCAGGCAAAAATGTACAAACAAAACTATGGGTTAACAACTAGGAACTTTTATATAATTAGAGATCCATATATTTTATTTTGGGTTAAAAAGAAAGGTGAATATTATCCTAATAATCCACAATTAAGGAAAAGTGGAAATAGTCGCATGACTGACTTGAATAAATTTGTAAATAAAAAGACTAATAATAAGTAAAAATATAGACATGAATATCTCTTGTTGTACTTGGTTTTATCACCGTACTGTGTTGAGAAAATTCATGCCTATTATTTTTAATCCTTATTTTTATATCGAAATTTTAAATGAAATAAATTAGGTGGCAAAGCCTGTAAAAATGTGATTCCTAAAATCAACAATGCACCAATTAATTCAGCACCACTGATTTTAGTATTCAAGATGGTTACAGCTAAAATTGTTGCAGTCAAAGGCTCAAAAGCACTCAACATTCCGGTTGTAGATGGGGATAAGTAATTGAGACTTTGCAGATAAAATAGATAAGAAAACATTGTTCCACCTGTAACAATGAAAATAATTGAAATCCATGCTGTCGAAGTCATAGCAGGAACATTTGTCAGATCCGCAAAGGGAGCAAAGACAATCCCACCTAAAAGCATTGACCAGCCGGTGACGATTCGTGCGTCAAATCTTTTTAATAAGCCACGAGGCAGCAATGTGTATGAAGCCTGACTCAATCCCGAGCCGACACCCCAAAAGATTGCTGCTGGTGATAACATTAATTGTCCTAAATGTCCGTGTGTCACTAGAAGAAAAGTTCCTAAAAGAGCTAAAACAATAGAGATTAAGTCAATTCTTCTAGGCAATTCTAATTTGCGTAGTGAAAGGTAAATGATAATGAACAGCGGTCCTAGAAATTGTAAAACAGTGGCAGTAGGAGCATTGCCGTATTTGATAGCCATAAAGTAAGTGTATTGTGCGGGCAACATTCCTAGTAATCCAAACGCTAATAATTGAATGATATATCGCGGCTTTTTTAGGATGGCGAAGAGTTCTTTGGAATCTGAAAAATAGCACCAAATAACTAACATTAATCCTGCAAAGATTAAACGAATCCCTACGATCCAGTGGGTAGGAATGCTTTCTTCTGTAAATAAATATTGCGCGATACTCCCCGAGAATCCCCAAAGAACTGGACCCATAATGGCATAGAAAAACCCCTTTTGCTTATCAGTCATAGATAAATCTCCCCTAAACTAATATTAAGTAATACTCTAACACAAGTTATTTCATAAAAAAGTAGTCGACTTAGTAAAAGAACAAGGTTATTCCTGTATAATTCAAATTAATAGGGAGGGAATCGATGCTAAAAATAGATAATATCAGCAAAAAATTCGATAAGCTACAAGCATTAGACCAAGTATCGTTTAATGTTGAAGATGGTCAAATATTGGGATTGATTGGTCAAAATGGTGCCGGTAAATCAACAACATTTCACAGTATTTTAAACTTTTTACATTATCAGGGAACGATTACTTGGAATGATGAAACAATTAATGAGAAATCCTTTGATGAAATTGGATACCTGCCAGAAGAGCGGAGCTTGATGCCTAAATTGACGATTGAGCAACAAATTATTTACTTGGCTCGTTTAAAAGATAAGTCAGCTAAAGAGATTCGTCCACAAATTGATGATTGGCTGAAGAAGTTTGCCGTTAAAGGGGATAAAAAAGATAAAATTAAGGATTTATCTAAAGGTAACCAACAAAAGGTTCAATTAATCTGTACTCTGATTCATAATCCTAAATTGATTATATTAGATGAACCGTTCAGTGGATTAGATCCAGTTAATTCCGATTTGCTTAAGCAAGCTATTATTACGGCAAAAGAAAATGGAGCAGCTATTATTTTCTCTAGTCATGATATGGAAAACGTAGAAGAAATATGTGATAAATTAGTAATGCTTCGCAATGGAAAAGTCGTTTTGAATGGAACAGTGGAAGAAGTCAGACAAGCTTTTGGTAAAACTAGAGTTTATGTTACGACCGATAAGAAAATTGAAGAATTAGCACAATTGCCACACGTTGTGGCTGCCAAACCATTGGAGAATCGGCGTTTTATTTTATATTTGGACGAAGAGGATTCTGGAAAGATTCTTTTCGATGAATTGACTCATGGAAAATATATTGAAGAGTTCAGTCAACAGCCACCGACTTTAAATGAGATCTTTAGAAGAAAGGCGGGGGAAAAAGATGAATAAATTGTGGATCGTAACTTTCGAAACCTTTTTGAGACAAGTCAAATCGTGGAGTTTTGTAATGCTGGTCTTAGGACCATTCTTGATGTTTGCTCTTACAATAGGAGCCGGCTATGTGGGGGCTTCTGGTGCAGATAATAGTGATAGTATTGCAGTTATTAGTTCGAATAAGCAACTGAAAGATAGTTTTGTTAAGGCTAATAAAGATGACGTTAAAGCCAATATTTCTGATAAGAAAACAGCTATTAAGAAAATGAATAAAGGAAATTTAGCTGGTTATTTAGTTTTAAAAACTGATGCTAAAAAAGTAACAGCCAAGTATTATGGGACGAATTCTTTAGACTCTTCTTTGAAGTCAAAAATTAATAGTTTTTTGTTAACGTCACAACAACAGTTGAATTTTGCTAATGCTAAACTGTCTAAGACGCAGTCGCAGTCACTTCAACAACAACCAAAATTAACAGAAAAAATTCAAAAGAAGACGGGAACAGCTAATTTAGCTAAGATTATTTCATTTTGGATTACAGTCATCATGGTCTATATGATTTTGATTACTTATACAAGTATTACATCACAAGAAATTGCCTCGGAAAAAGGTACTAAAATCATGGAAATTATCTTTTCTAGTACAACGGCAGTTAAGTATTTCCTGGGTAAAATATTTGGAGTTTTGTTAGTCATTTTGACGCAAATCTTGGTCTACTTAGTAGGTGGCTGGGGTGCGTACGTCTTTGCGGAACATTCTTCACTAACGAAGTCGTTTATTAATGATTATCAATCGTTGATTACTTCAGTTTTACATAATTTGTTAAGTGTCAATTTAGTTTATCTATTGTTGGGAGTGGTTATTTATACGATTCTAGCAGCGTTTTGCGGTGCATTAGTTGCTAAAGTCGAGGATGCTTCTAAGGCAGCGCAGCCAGTCATTATGCTGAATTTAGTAGCGTTTTTCATCACATTCCCATTCCAAAACAATGTTGATTCTATTTTTGCCAAAATCTTATCCTATGTACCATTTTTCTCATCATATTTCATGCCTTTACGTTTGATCAATAACAATGCTAGTGGATTAGAAGTAACGATTTCTTTATTGATTCTTCTAGTAAGTATTGTTTTATTGGCGATGTATATTGGGAAAATTTATCAAGGATTGATGTTACAGACAGATGATTCCAGTTTTTGGAAGAGATTCAAACGAGGAATATCATATAGTAAATAAAGTGTAAGATATCAAAATAAAAACGTCAGGTAATCATATTGATTACCTGACGTTTTACTTTTTACTTTAAACAAAAATAATTTTAGAAGAAAGCTCCGTATAATTTAACGGCACAAATTGCACCAAGAATTGGAGCTAGAACTGGCACCCAACTGTATTTCCATTGGGATGAACCTTTTGGATCTAAAGGCAATATTGCATGCAATAGACGTGGACCCAAGTCACGAGCAGGGTTCAAGGCTGGTCCAGTTGGTCCACCAAAGGATACAACCAAACACATAACCAAGAATCCTAATCCGATAAAGTCAGCACGAGGATCGATGTGATCTGATGTCAAAGCAACGGCACCAAAAACCAGAATAAATGTTCCAATAAATTCATTGATAAAACCATTGATACGACTGTTCTCAGCATCGATTGTTGAGAATGTTCCTAAAATACTTTCAACGTTTTCTGTCTTGTTGTAATAAGGTTTGTAGGCCGCTACGATCATCAATTGACCAAAGATAGCTCCTAAAAATTGAGCAATGATATATGGACCAACTTCAGCCCATGGGAATTCACCATTAAAAGCTAAAGCCAAAGTCATCGCTGGATTGATTTGACCACCTGAAATGGGACCAAACATCATGGCTGGTACCATAACACCGATACCATAACCAAATCCAATTAAGATCCACCCACCGTGGAAACCTTTTGTTCCTTTTAATTCAACGTTGGCAACAGAACCATTACCAAGGGCAACCATGATGGCTGTTCCGATAAATTCAGCAACGCAACGTACTAACAACGTATAGTGCATAATAAATACTACCCCTAAATGTAATTAAATTTTCTCACTATGTCTAAGTTACTATCAGCAAAACACGAATATTAAAAATCACTCAAAAATGGGTCAGCTATTCAAGATTCGTTCTAATTTGTCTTTAATGAGTGAATATTTTCCAAATTTCACATTAAAAAATTGCCCCATCAATAAAGGGCAATTTTCACTAACATAAATAGTAAAATAAATCAAATAATGAGCAACGTTTAATATTGTATCATACATTCCGAATATTTTTTGGCAATCCAGTAAAAATTGAGAAGTATTTGCTATATAGTAATAATATAACCTAAATTTAAAAATGAGGTAGAAAGATGAAAGTTCTTAGTTTAGTTAATTTAACCAAAAAGCAAAAAGAGAAAGTTGAATCAATCAGTAATGTTGATCTAAAAATTATTTCTCCAAAGCAAGTTACACCAAAAGATTTAGATGGTGTTGAGGTACTTTATGATTGGTCCAATACATTAAAGGATGCAGTTCTAAAAAGTGATACGTTGAATTGGATCCAAGTAGTTCGTGCAGGAGTTGATGCTTTGCCATTACCCGAATTGAATGATAAAGGGGTTATTTTAACTAATGGTTCAGGTGCTAATGCGATTAATATTGCCGAACAGACCTTGACTTATATGTTGATGTTTGAACGTCGAATGAATTTGACTGCTCGTCATCAAGATGAAAAACTTTGGAAACATGACGAAGGTTATGATGAGGTTTATAACAAGACCGTCATGATTGTTGGAGTTGGCCATATTGGAAGTCTGATTGCCAAATATGCTAAAGCTTTGGGTATGAAAACTATCGGAGTTCGTCACAGCGATAAGCCTGTTGAATACATTGATGAAATGATTCCAATGTCAGAACTTTCGCAAAGAATTAACGAAGTGCATTTTGTGGTTAATTCTTTGCCTGATACTGAAGAGACGATTGGCATGTTTAATCAAGATCTCTTTAATTCTATGTCTAAGAAGGCTTATTACATCAATATTGGTCGTGGTAAAACAACTAATATGGATGATTTAGTTACTGCTTTAGATAATGATGAAATTGCTGGAGCTGGATTGGATGTTACAACACCTGAGCCACTACCAACTAGCAGTCCACTTTGGGATATGTCCAATGTAATCATTACTCCACATGATGCAGGCATGAGCGTACACTATGAGGAACGTGCTTTTGATATTTTCAAACGTAATTTGAAGTCATATGTTGAAAATGGCGAAGTCGTCGAGAATGTCGTTAATTATTCAATGGGGTATTAATAAAAATCTGACTTGAGAAATAAACACGATGTAGATAGAATTAGACTAGATTGACGAAAGGAAAAACGATGTTATCTAGTGACTATTTTATAGGCTTCATGTTAGTTTTCTTGTTTTGGCTACTTTTACTACTTTTGGAAATAATTTTGAACATGAGAAACACGATAATAGAATTATCTTTCTTTTCTGATGAAAAATTGAGTACTTTAGATAAGAAACTCGATCAGCGATTTGGTGCCCACTTTCAGGGTCTGTTTGAAATATTAGAGTTCATAATTATCGGATATATCGTTTACTCGATATTGACAGACTTGAGATTTCAAGGAGTCCAATTGGATCAACATTCGTTGGGTCAGATTATCTTCTTGTCGGTGATTGTTGTCGCAGTCATTGTAGGAGATGTGATTCTGATCACTAAGGATTTACATATTTATAAATTTATCAAACATTCCGTTGCTTTGTCGCAAAAGAATGCCAATTGATTGAAATATTTGCAAGTATCAAAACAGGGAAGCTGGTAATCATAATTGATTACTCGGCTCCCCTGTTTTTTAATAAAAATTTTAGATTAATTCTTCACGTTTTTGTTCGCGTTTACGAAGCCATGGCATTACAAAACCAAGCCCGAATAGAACGATTACCGTGATAAAGTTCAAAAGTAGCTGATGGTTGAAAGCACCAGTACCAAATTTAGCTTCCTGAGGGATGAATCCTAAGGTAGCACAGATAAAGGTAAAGGCTAAACACCAGCCACCAACAATTAAGGCACCAGTTTTATTCTTGATGAAAGTATAATCTGAATGGAATTTATCTTGGTGCAATCTCATAGCGACGAAGGCAAAGAAGACCCAACAAGTTTTATATGGCGAAATAATTCCATTAATGTTTAATAGCCAATTATAAATAGTATTGATATTTGGCAATGTTCCTGTCAGTAACAGTAAGAATAAACTTAAACCGGTTGTCATAGTGTAACTGTGAATAGGACGACCATTTTTATTTTTCTTAGTTAACCATTTAGGCATAAATTTATCCGCCACATCTCCGGCAAAGACTCGACTAGAAGCATCCAATAGAACAGCCAGTTGTGCCATCATAAAGATTGCTTGAACGACGGCGAAGATGTACATCAATAATTTACCGACGCCCAAACTATTTCCTAGAAGTTGGAAGGCGTAGTAAGGACCATTCATCTTGAAGTCATGAGGAATGTTGTGGGCGTTGAAGAACATTGCTAAGGCTAATGTTCCAAAGATTGTTAAGAAACCAGTCATGATAGCTAATAGCCACATAGCTTTAGGAAATTCATGTTTTGGATCACGCATCTGTACAACGTATGGAGCAGCCAATTCAGCACCAGACATGGCAAAAATCAATAGTCCCGTCGTTGAGAAATATTTCAGACTGAAACTAGGTTTAAAAGCACCCCAGTTGAACGGCTGCGTAGCGATATGATGTCCGTGCATAACGGCGTAAGCGGCCAGCATAACGAACAGAAACGACATAATGAACATTGCGCCACCACCGATGAGTGACAGTAATTCTAGTGAATTCTTGATAACATTTTCTAATAAGATGAAAACTAAAATAATAATAAAAGTTAAAATACCAAACCAAAACGTCGACATTCTCTTGTCTAATGTGTTGTTGCCTAAAAACATCCAGCTGAACGAAACGATAACTGAGTTGGAAACGTCAACGATATAAGGGACGCTTTGTACCCAATACATCCATGATGTCCAATAACCTAAGGTATCATTGCTACTGTGCCGTACCCATGACGCAAGTCCTCCGGCTTGGTTATTGAAGGTAAGACTCATTTGACTAGAAATTAAAGCATAAGGAATAACGTAAGAGAAGAGTAGGAAAATCCATGATATGACCACGGAGAGTCCTTGATTTTGAAAAGGATAAAAGATGTTTTCAAAACTAATAATGGTTACGAAGTCGATCAAGGCGATGACCGGCCAACTTAAAAAGTGTTTCTTATTTGGTTCTAATGATTCCAATTTTATTTTCCCCCGAATTGTTTAGAAGTCTTGTTATACTAGGCTTTTTTACGTTAGGGGGCTTTAGTGTAAGTAAAGAACTATTGATTTTCACTTGTTTATAACCTCAATATGTAGATATAATCAATGCCGTAATAATTTTTCGTAAAATGAAAAAAACATACTCAGAAAATTATAGATATTTATACATTATTTGCAATACCTTTTTGTGATTTTCTGAAATAATAGGGGGATACTATGGACTTTCTAAAAATTGCCATCGGTGAAAATGTTAAGCTGAGTCACGCGATTGAATGGCCAGTTGTGCCATTTTCTAAGCAATCTAATCCATCAGAATTGGGCGTTATTGTTTTAAACGACCATGATTTAGCTGATCTAAAACTTGCTAGAAATCTACAAGAAACATCAGGTCTGGGTATCCCTATTATTCAGACTAATTCGGTTGATGATGTGACCGATAAAGTAATAAATGCAATTAAAGCGTACCAAAATAAAATGGTTCCAGGTTTTTTAAATGATTTGATTCAATTTGCTGAGGATAAGCCAATTAGTTTTACAACTCCAGGACATCATAACGGTCAATACTACGAAAAACATCCCGCAGGAGTAGTCTTCAATCGCTTCTTTGGTAAAAACTTAATGTTTGCCGATACGAGCGATACGGTTGATGAATTGGGCGATACGATGACCCATGGTGGAACGCCGCTAACAGCTGAACAGAAGGCAGCACAGACGTATAACGCTGATAAGGTCTACTTTTGTACGAATGGAACGACCAGCTCTAATTCAATCTGTGCGAGTGCTTTATTGTCGAAAGATGATTTAGTTTTGTTCGATCGAAATAATCACAAATCCTTATATAACAGTGCTTTATTAATGAGCGGTGCCAAACCAGTTTATGTTCCAACGGATAGAAATCCCTTAGGGTTGATTGGGGAAATGGATCCTGAGGCTTTAAACGAGGAAAATATTAGACGCGAGATTTCTAAGGTTGATCCTCAAAAGGCTCATGCCAAAAGACCGTTTAGATTAGCTATTTTACAGTTAGAGACTTATGATGGAGTCTTTTATGACGCTAAATGGATTATCGAAAAAATTGGAAAACTCTGCGATTATATTTTATTTGATTGTGCTTGGGGCGGCTTTGAGCAATTTGTTCCTATTATGAAACACCTTTCACCGTTGGAATTGGACTATGGTCCACAAGATCCAGGAATCCTAGTGACCCAATCGCTGCACAAACAACAAGCAGGCTTGGCCCAAACGTCACAGATTTTGAAAAAGGATGCTCACATCAAAGGTCAGAGTCGTTACGTTGATCATAAGCATTTTAATAATGCTTACTTAAAATTTGTGACTTCAAGTTATTCTTATCCAATATATGCATCGCTAACGGTTAATGCTTATTTGACGGCTGGTAAAGGAAACAAGCTTTGGTGGGATAAAATATTACGTTTGGGTATAGAGTGGCGTAAGGAATTATTACAAAAGTCGCAATTATTCCGTCCCTTAGTTCCAGATAACTTTGCCAAATTCAGTACTGATTATTTAGCGACACACAGTGAATGTTGGAATTTAACTAGGAATGATAATTGGCATGGATTTCAAAAGATAGCTGACGGGCAAGCAATGCTTGATCCTTTAAAAATTACCGTTATAACGCCGGGAATTGATATTAAAAAAGCTGAATATCAAAAAGATGGAATACCTGGTCCGGTGGTGGCAGAATTCTTAATGGAAAAACGGATTATTCGTGCTAAAGATGATTTGAATTCACTCTTATTTTTATTAACGCCCGGCGATACGAAAGCAGAATTAGATATTTTATTGCAAGCGTTTTTGGAATTTGAAAAGTTGTATTTGGCGGATGCACCGTTGAATGAAGTGCTGCCTAAGTTAGTAAAACAGTATCCGAAGCGTTATCGAAACTATACATTAAAGCAATTGTGCCAAGAGATGCACCAGTATTATCAAAAGAATCAGACTTTTACTCTACAAAGAGAATTATTTGCTAAAACCGATATGCAAGATTATACGATGGCGCCATCACAGGCAGATCAATTGTTTATGAAGAACCAAAGTGAATTGGTCGATTTAAAGGATGTTGAAGGTCGAATTGCAGCAGAGGGCGCGTTGCCATATCCTCCCGGCGTCTTCATCGTAGCTCCTGGTGAAAAGTGGCAGAAAGTTGATTTGAAATATTTTGAGGACCTAGTAGGAGCGATTGAACGCTTTCCTGGTTTTGTGCCAGAGATTCAAGGTGTATATTGGGATAAGAATGCCGATGGAACCATTTTTGTTCAAGCTGAAGTTTTGAAAAAGTAATTATTGAGGAGTTTATTATGTCATTATTATGGACAGACGATTTACCAGAGGATTTAAAAAATAAAGTGGACAAAGTTGAGAAGTTGATTCAACCGCGGCTAAAAGAGATTGATCAACAAGTTTTATATAACCAACAGCGAGTATTGAATTTATTCAGAAAACATCGTGTTGGCGAAGAGGATTTAGTGCCATCAACTGGGTATGGCTACGATGATATTGGTCGTGATAAAATTGAGGCGATTTATGCTGATTACTTCAAGGCTGATGATGCCTTGGTTCGTCCACAATTTGCATCAGGGACGCATGCTATTTCTATAGCTTTATTTAGTATGTTGCGTCCAGGCAATACGCTTTATTATTTAACGGGAACTCCTTACGATACGATTCAAGAGGTTATTGGACTAGCTGGAAACAAGCGAGGCAATATGAAGGAGTATGGTATTAACTTTAAAACAACGGAATTGTTAGATAATGGTGCTGTTAACTATGATCAAGCTCAAAAGGATTTACAAGACGATTCTATCAAAGTCGTAGCAATTCAACGCTCGCGTGGTTATGCGGTTCGTGATAGCTTTACGGTTGAAAAGATTAGTAAAATGATTGAATTTGTTAAATCAATTAGACCAGATGTTAATATTTTTATTGATAATTGCTATGGCGAGTTCTCTGAAAAAGAGGAACCAACTTTTTATGGGGCTGATCTTATGGCAGGGTCGCTCTATAAGAATGCTGGAGCTGGTCTAGTTAAAAGTGGGGCTTACGTTGTTGGCCGAGAAGACTTAGTTGATGGAGCTGGTTCACGACTGACTGTTCCCGGTGCTGGTAAGGGCGAAGGAGCTACTTGGGGTTATTTGCGTGACTTCTATCAAGGCTTCTTCATGGCCGCACATACGACAGGTGAAGCTTTAAAAGGGATGATATTCACCTCAGCCTTATGCGAGGAAATGGGAATGAATGTTTCTCCAAAATGGGATGCCCCTAGAACGGATATCGTGCAGACGGTATCTTTTGGTAAGCCTGATCCAATGGTAAAATTCTGTGCTGCTATTCAACATTATTCGCCAATGAATTCATTCGTTGATCCAATCCCTAGTCATCAAGATGGTTATGAAGATGATGTGGTTATGGCTTCGGGAAGTTTTGTCGAAGGTTCAACAATCGAATTGTCGTCAGATGGACCAATTAGACCACCATATTCACTTTATATTCAAGGTGGATTATCGTACGCACATGTACAAATTGCGATTACACAAGCAGTTAATGAAACCTTTTATAAGTAAAACAAAAATACCAGAACAACAACTTTTTACGATTGTTGTACTGGTATTTTTTGATTAATCGAGATTTTTTCTTAATCGGATCATGTCCTTTAAAACTAATTTGTTTTCAATAATAGGCTCGTCATAGTTATCAACAAAGAAGTTGGTATCAATGTTAACAACTCGAAAGCCGCATTTTTGATACAAATAGAGCTGTGCAAAACTAGTACTGCCGGTTCCAATTTCAACTGTATGATATTGGTGTTTTTTAGCCCAAGTTAATCCAAAATTAACTAATCGTTCACCGTAGCCTTGGTTTTGGAATCTTTCGTCCACGGCTAAATTAACAATTTCCACTGTTTTTGGTCGCGTGTCGATTAACAAAATGACACCTAACAAATCTTTTCCACAGACTAGTTCGTATTTGTAAGCACGATCTAGATAACTTGCAATAATTTTCTTAGATGGATCGGCTTCTAAAAATAATTGATAGTGTTTTTCTGTGATTTGGGAAATCTTTTTTATTTTACTTTCTAATTTGTCCATCGCCTTGCACCAGATATTTCGTTGTGGTCAATTCGTTGGCACCCATAGGGCCTCGAGCGTGTAATTTTTGTGTACTGATTCCAATTTCAGCACCGAAGCCGAATTGTTGGCCATCGGTAAATCTTGTTGAGGCGTTTGTATAAACTACGGCAGCATCAATTTGTTTCATAAACTTGCGACTGGCTGAATAGTTCTCCGTTATAATGGCTTCACTGTGTTTAGTATTGTATTTGTTGATGTGCTTGATGGCGTCATCCAGTGAATCGACTATCTTAATAGCAATGATGTAGTCGTCATATTCAGTATTCCAATCGTCTTTTGTGGCAGGGACAATATCAGGCACGATAGCACGACAGAGAATATCCCCACGAACCTCGACGCTATTGGCACGCAAAGCGTCATATAGATCGGGTAAAAACTGATTAGCAATATCCTTGTGCAAAACTACTTTTTCAGCGGCATTGCAGACAGAAGGGCGTTGGACTTTTGCATTGATAATAATTTTTAAAGCCTTGTCCAAATCAGCATCCTTGTCAACGAAGATGTGGCAATTACCCGCTCCAGTTTCGATGATTGGCACCTTACTTTTATCGACAACCATCTTGATAAATTTGCCACTGCCACGTGGAATCAAGACGTCAATGTAGTCAGTCAATTCCATCATTTTTTGGGCAGTTTCGTGGCTGACGTCGTCAATCAATTGAACAGCGTTAGAGTTGATACCAACTTCTTTTAAGGCCTGACGAAGGGTCTCTGATAAGGCAATATTAGAGTTGATAGCCTCCTTTCCACCACGTAGGATTACGGCATTGCCAGCTTTGAAACAGAGCCCAGCTGCATCAACTGTAACGTTAGGGCGTGCTTCATAGATCATCCCGATAACACCTAAAGGGACTCGCTCTTGTGTAATATCTAAGCCGGAAACTGTTTCCCAACCGCGATCAATTTTTCCAATGGGATCAGGCAAGTCGACAACTTGACGCAAACTATCAGCCATGTCATTGATACGATCGGGCGTCAATAATAGTCGATCGAGCATAGCTTTTTTCATGCCGTTTTTTTGTGCATTTTCATAATCTTCTTTATTTGCTTCAATAATTTGTTTGGTATTTAAAACTAAACTATTAGCCATTTGTAAAAGGGCAGCATTCTTTACTTTGGAACCTAATTGGCCTAATTCAAAGGCAGCATCTTGGGCTTTTTGACCCATATTATTTAAATCAGTCATTCTATCACTCCTGAAACGCTTTCTATTTTCTAAGTATAGCAGTATTGATCAAAATTAAGACAAAAAAATAACAGATTGGCTATATCTGTTATTTTTCCGTCTAAGTAAAATTAAATTTTTAGTGTCGTTGAATTTGTGTTGCTGTCAACGTATTAATCATTGTATCGCAAATTATGTGGTTGTCAACATAGTTTGCTCTAATTATTAATATTTTTAATAATGTGAGCCATCATTTCCAAGAAGAGGCGTTTCTCTTCGGTACTTAGACCTGCAGTAGCCTTATTTTCCATTTCTAAGCAAATAGCTTGGATCTCAGAGGCTAATTGGCGACCCTTTGGAGTCAAACTTACCAAAGTGATACGTTTATCTTCTTTTGACTTATGCGTTTCGATTAAACCCGATTTGCTCATCCGATTAACTGATTTAGCAATTGTCGAGTGATCAACACATAAAGTTGTCACTAGTTGATTTTGTGAAATATTATTATTCTTTGATAATTCTAACAGAATCATATCCTGACCCGGGTATAATCCTAATGAACGCAATTTCTTAGTAGCGGAATTCTTATAGCTAGCAATAAGTGTAATGATAGCTTTAGCAATCGGGTAGTCGTTCATCTTGAGCCCTCCAATTAAATATTTTTTGAAAAAAGTGTCCCGATAGGGTCGCCAGCTAAAAGATTAAAAATGATTTCCGGATCTTTACCATTCGTTAAAATCATTTGCTGATTGTGTTTTAAAATCAATTCGGCCGCTTTTAATTTCGTAGTCATTCCGCCGGTTCCATATTTTGTACCGTGGCCACCTGCAGCTGCGATAATTTCTGGGTCGATTTGTTTGATAGTGTCAATTAATGTTGCGTCTGAAACCTTTAGCGGATTGGCGGAATAGAAACCATCAATATCTGACAACATAATCAATAAATCAGCGTCGACTAAATTGGTAACAATTGCGGAAAGTTGATCGTTATCGCCAAATTTAGTGTGATGATCTAATTCTGAAACTGTGACAGTATCATTTTCATTCACGATAGGAATTGTATTGTCCATAGAAAGTAATTCTTGAAAACTATTCATAACGTTAGTGTGACTTTCGGGATAATCGATTATATCACGTGTGATCAGAATTTGGGCAACTGACATACCGTATTCGTGGAAGGCTTCGTTATAGATTTGCATCAATTCAGCTTGTCCCACAGCAGCAACGGCTTGTTGTTTGGATATTTTGATGGGACGTTGGTCAATATTAAGAACGCCCATGCCGACGCCAATAGCACCAGATGAGACTAGGACAACGTCTTTGCCATTTTTCTTTAAAGTGCTTAAAACATAAGCCAGCTTTTTAATAACGGGTAAATTGATTTGACTATTTTGGCGAATCAAGGTACTGGTACCGACTTTAATGACGATTCGGTCGGCTGATATTTGTCGCTTATTTTGCATTATTCTTTTCCTCTGAAAATTAATTGGTGAAGTTTGTTGACTAATTAACACTAATATTATTATGCTAAAGCAAGAAGTGAAATAAGAAAAGGGTGTATTTAAATTGTATAAAGTATTAATCGTGCTCCATGAAGGTGACGACTATATTAGAATGAACAAAGTCTACATTGAAAGTATGCCTGTTGCCGGACAATATATCATTCATTCCGACGGATTAGCCTATTATGTTGAAGAAGTAACAACTTTTGTAGGCTATGTCAGCAGTAAGGGAGCTATTGCTATCGTGGTTGTCCATCCCGCTCCTAAGGATTCAGAAGTTAACAGACTCTATGGGATGGATATTGAAAAGGATCTAGATGATCCGGAATATAATAAGAAATAAACGACTCCATTAATTACCAAGTCATTGTGACAATAATCTTCTAGATTCCTTGAGAATTGGAAGATTATTTTTTTTGTATTAGTAAATGAATGTCCAAATTGTATAAAACAAGCTGGATTGGACATTAATAATTAAAAAATGAACCTACATTTTCTTGTATTTTGCGATAAAAATATATTTTTTGTCTATATTTGTAAACTTTTTTTACCAGAATTGGTCTTTACCAACTGTAGCAAGGGATTGAGAGCAAAAAAATAAAGGCCTACCACTAGCCTTTATTTTGCGAGAAATTAAATCAGAGCCTACCACTAACCCTGATTCCTAAGCAGTTGAGAAGGAGTACTACTCTAAAAGGATAACAATGAAATATTGTCAGGTTAATACATCTCGCTTATATAACCAAATTAATTATAAAACGTATATAAAAGTTTTTCTACAATCCAGAAAAAATAATTTGATTAAAAAAACAAAATATTAAAAAGATTCATAAATTAAATACACTATCTTGTCGTATTTGGAAATAGGCATGACAGATTTTTCTAAAAATGTCATAATTTAATATATAGAGAA